>NZ_AP014548.1:1397500-1469904 GCF_000831385.1 Nonlabens marinus S1-08
TCTATTAGTAGTCCCTTTTTTTCCAGGGATAGCATTTACTACATTACCATTACGATTTACTTGAATCTCTACGATAACGGTTCCTGTTTCAGTACAATCAGGTTCAATGCCTCGACCACCTATTTTTCCTCTACCGCTCAATCCGTAACCTTTACCGCCTTGTCCGTTTCCTGGATCACCATAATAGGTGTTCGCATATGGGTCTCCATTGATGTCTCCTTTATTACCGGGACCATCGCCTGGACCTTCACCGCTATTGTTATCGCCATCAGCAGGCTTGCTGCCTGTTGCATTATTCAATGCATCGAGTACAGAGGTGTCTGGTTTAGGATCTGGTTTTTTTACTGGTTTGTCCGCTGGTTTTTTGGTAGGCTGGTTTTCCTTTGGGGTCGGTTGTGACTGTATCACTGGAGCATCTGTCATATCATCTCGGGTGATGATGTTTTCAGCGGTACTGGCTTCTTGATTTGATTCTTGTGGGGAGGATTCAGGAGTTACTTTTGTAGGTCTCGCTGGTTCTATAGGTCCGGAACCCACGTCTGTATTTCCAAAATTAACAGCGATTCCACTTTCTTCAGGTGGGTCTAGTACTGTAAATACCGTCACAAAAACGAAAAACAATAGTAGTGTAGCCATGATTCCTGCGGAAATGGCGAAGGACTTGCGTTTCTCTTTTGTGTCTAGAAATCCCATGTTATTCTGGTTTCACGGCTAATATCATTTTGAACTTATTGCGATTTGCAATGTCCATCACTTTTACCGCACTGTTCATTGCGGTTTCCCCATCTGCTCGCAATATAATAGTAGGATCTTCCTGCTGTTCCATTAAAGAAATCAGCTCTTGTTCCATATTCTCAATTTCAACTTCTTTAGCGTTTACGTAAAAAATGCCCTCCTTTGTAATGCTAACGGATGCATTTTGAACATTGGATGATTTTCCACTTGCCTTAGGTAAGATTAAATCTAAAGCCTCTGGTGTGATTGAAGGTGATGTCAATAAGAAAAACACCAATAATAGAAAAACGATATCTGTCATAGACGACATCGAGAATTCTGGGCTTACTTTATTTCTACCTCGTAAGTTCATATTAAGCAGGTTCGTTTAGAAGGTCAAGAAAATCTACTGCATTGGCCTCCATTTGGTGCACTACTTTATCGGTTTTAACAACTAGGTGATTGTACCCTATATAAGCTATTATACCTACAATAAGTCCTGCTACTGTGGTGGTCATTGCAGTATAGATACCTTCTGCAAGTGTCCCCATTTCCGCTTGGCCGCCACTGGTGGCTAATGTGTGGAAGGCAAGTACCATCCCGATAACAGTACCTAAGAAACCTATCATAGGCGCCGCACCAGCAATCGTTGCTAGCACGCTTACATTTTTCTCTAGTTTATAGACTTCTAATTTTCCAGCGTTTTCAATAGCAGAATTGATATCTTCCAAAGGCGATCCTATGCGGCTGATTCCTTTCTCCGTTAATCTTGCTACTGGAGAACCTTCTTTAGCACAAAGCATTTTAGCACTATCAATACGACCGTTGGTCACGTGATCTTTAATCTGCAACATAAAATTGCTGTCAATTTTTGAACTGGCTTTGATTTTAAATAATCGCTCAAAATAGATGTACAGCGCTATGGCTAGTAAGACTAGCAAAATGACAATGATAATCGTACCTGCAACCCCTCCACTTGCGATTAGATCGTACAGGGATAGAGTTTTCTCTTCAACGATCGGCTGTTGAGAGTTTATTTCTGGAGTTAATTCTTGAATCATTAAAATGCTCGTTTTTGCTTTGGTTTGAAATGGATAACGCGACAGTCGACTTTAAAGTATGCGATTATTGCAATATGATGGAGCTGATTTCGCTTTCGCGAAAGCGAACTTCATACCGCTTATAGGGTGTACAATACCATTATCAAACCAACGATGGTTAGGACGATGGTGTATGGTAAAGCCATTTTTGCCATTTTTAAGTAGGACAAGTTGATTACTGGCGCCAGAGCTGAAGTCAACAAGAACAAGAATGCTGCCTGGCCGTTAGGTGTTGCAACACTAGGTAAATTAGTTCCTGTGTTGATGGCTACTGCAAGATGTTCATAGGTTTCCTTAGTAATCTTACCTGCGTCGTACGCTGCCGAAACTTCATTAATATAAACTGTCGCCACAAAAACGTTGTCTGATATCATACTCAGCACACCATTGGCTAGATAGAAAATAGCAGGCTGACTGGCTGGATCTTTACTTAGCGCCCATTCAATGATTGGGGCAAAAAGGTGTTGATCGTGAATCATCGCCACGATCACAAAGAATACGACCAAAAGACCTGTAAATGGTAGTGCTTCTTCAAATGCCTTTCCTAAGCTGTGCTCATCTGTGATTCCCATGAATGCTGTTTGAACGACGATCAAGGCAAGTCCTATAAATCCAACTGGAGCAATATGTAAAGCTAGTGCCGTTATGAGCAGAATAGCAGATATTCCCTGAACGATAAGTCCGTATTTCTCTTTTTTAGTGCGCTCTGCATCACGCTTTTGCATCCATCCTTCGATGATATCTCTTACGACTGGAGGCATTTTTTGCCCAAACCCGAAAATCTTAGTTGTTTCCAATAAAACGGTGGTCAATAGACCAGCGATCAAGACAGGAATCGTGATAGGAGCCATTACTGTAAAGAACTCTATAAAATCCCAGTTCATTTTAGTTCCTATCAACAAGTTTTGGGGCTCACCAACGATGGTACATACACCACCTAATGCGGTACCAACGACACCATGCATTACAAGACTGCGCAGGAAGGATCTGAACTCTTCTAACGTCTCACCGCTCAGCTGTTTCCTGTCCAGTGTATTGTCACCATCCAGATCCAGGTCACTGGAGTGGATTTTGTGATACACATTGTAAAAACCTAGTCCAACGCTGATCAAAACAGCAGTTACCGTCAACGCGTCCAGAAATGCAGAAAGTACAGCACTTAAGCCTACAAAGAATAAGGATAAAACGACTTTACTCTTGATCTTGGTAAAGACCTTTACAAATATGTACATGAGTAGCGGCTTCATGAAATAGATACCAGCTACCATGAAAACCAACAGTAAAATCACTTCTAGGTTTTGGGCAACCTCTGCATATACACCGCCCAAAACATGATTTCCAGCCGCATCAAGTACCGCTTCATGAGTATCATGATCTATTTTATACATGGGATGCGTTAATCCCAGAAAAAGCACTTGTAAAGCAAGAAGACCACCAGATTGTAGTGGATAACACTTCAATGCCATCGCTAGACAGAAAATAAATTCTGCTATAAAGATCCATCCCATCGTGGTCCCACTAAGGATGAAGTAGAAAATTGTATTGAATACCAAAAATGATATCATGGTTGCTTTGAACCAGACTGGGCTGTTGCCTAAGAAATTTTTGAACATTAAGTAAGTTGTTTAAGTGCAATCTCAAAAGCAGTGCTGCTTATTTGAGTTTTTGAGCTGTTATTGTTAAAAGTATTTTGGATCGCATTACGTATTGTCATGCTGGTATCGTTGAAAATAGCCTCGTCTGTCATTTGCACTTTACGCTCCATAAAGTAGGCGAAAACACGGGCCATTCCGCAATTGGAAATAAAATCAGGAATCAGGCTTACCTTTTCATCTGTGTATTCCATAATAGGTCCGAAGAAGATTTCCTTATCCGCAAAAGGTACATTCGCTCCACAAGAAATAACCTCTAAACCTGAATTTATCATTTGATCAATTTGCTGCTTGCTAATTAATCTAGAAGCGGCGCAAGGAGCAAAAACTTCAGTTTTAAGAGAGTAAATGGCCTCATTAGCTTCTGCAAATGGAATAAGGTTATCGGCTTTTAATTGATTGCCATCTTTGTTCAAGAACAAATCTTTGATTTCCTCAAACGTAAAACCATCCTCATTGATCAAACCACCTGCGCTATCAATAATTCCTACGATTTTAGCACCTGCCTGGGATAAATAGAAAGCTGCCGCGCTACCTACATTTCCAAACCCTTGAATGACAGCTCTTTTATCCTTAATAGAACCGCCGTAAATCTCGTAAAAATGACGGGCAGCTTCAGCAACACCGTAACCGGTGATCATGTCTGCCACCGTATATTTTCTGGAGACGTCTGGTGAATAAATAGGGTTTTCAATGACTTTGATGACGCCCTGTCGCAATTGTCCTATGCGATTGATCTTATCTGCAATTGTAGGAGAAAAGTGACCTGTAAAAACACCTTCCTGTGGGTGCCAGACACCGCTTTCTTCTGTAATTGGAATGACTTCATGAATCTCGTCTACATTCAAATCACCACCAGTGCCGTAGTAACTTTTTAAGAGCGGAGAAACAGCTTTATACCAGCGTTCTAAGACTCCTTTTTTGCGAGGGTCTTGAGGGTCGAAATTTATACCAGACTTAGCACCGCCAATAGCAGGACCAGAGACCGTGAATTTGATTTCCATGGTTTTGGCAAGAGAAAGCACTTCATTCTGGTCTAGACCTACCCGCATGCGAGTTCCACCTCCAGCAGCACCACCTCTCAGGCTGTTAATGACGGTCCATCCTTCAGCATCAGTCTCTGGATCATTCCAGTGAAATACGATTTCTGGATCGGCATTTTCATAGCGTTTTAAGAGTTCCTTCATCAAATGTTGGGCTTAAGCGACAAATATAAAAAAGTCAGCGGCGTTTATAGGCGTTTTTAGCAATTGTTATGGGGTGTAAATTTTGCCGCTGCAGTGGTCTCTAGATGCTCCAGTGACGCTACTCAAGCAATTATTTTCATTGCGCAGTCGTAATACTCCTAGCAAGGCAAAAATCAACGCCTCTTTATATTCTAGAAGTGTTGCTTCTGGGACTACTATTTGTAAGCTTTTGTAGTGCTGGATTCTCTCTAATAGAAAATCGTTATAAGCACCGCCTCCTGTTACTAGTACTTTTGAGCCTGCAGCAAGATTTGACGCAATTTGTTTTGCGACGTGTTCCGTATAGGTTGCCAGCGCATTCTTAGTGTCTGGGATTTCTTCTAGGATAGGAAAAATATATTCTTTTACCCACTCGATACCTAATGATTTAGGAGCTTGCAGGGAATAGAATGCGAGTTCATCCAACTTCTTTAATTGCTGTGGTTGTGGAGAGCCCGCTTTCGCGAAAGCGCCACCTGCATCAAAATCAGCCCCTAATTCAGAGGCATAGTGATTCAAAACTACGTTCACTGCACAAATGTCGTACGCCGTCCGAAGCCCATTTTGATCAGAGCTAACATTTGCAAAACCGCCCAGATTCAGGCAGTATTCATAACCTGAAAATAACAGTTGGTCACCGATGGGAACCAGTGGCGCGCCTTGTCCACCCAACTCCACATCCTGAACCCTGAAATCGCAAACGACCCGCTGATTGGTCAATTGCGCAAACTCTGGTAAATTTCCTATTTGTAAGGTCAGACCTTGATCTGGTTGATGCCATATGGTATGACCGTGAGAACATACGGCAACCAGATGTTGAATTTCATGATCAAGAATAAATTTTTTGGTCACATGAGCAAGTAGAGCTGTGTACTCAATATTGAGCTGTGAGAGTGCATCTGGCTTGTATTGTAGAGCGTCGCCTAAACGTTTTTTCCAATTCTCGGGATAGGGTACGCATTCTTGTGCAACAATTTTATAATCCCAATGATCTGCCTTGCTCAATTCTACATGCACAAGATCAACCCCATCAAGTGATGTTCCTGACATTATACCGATAACGTTATAGTACTGATAGTTCATTTATCAATGATATTGAAATTGCTGTCATTTAACCGTAAATTTGCCGACAGAATAAAAAACAAATATACAGATGGATTTTAGCCTTACGGAAGAGCATATCATGATTAGAGATGCCGCAAGGGATTTTGCAAAAACTGAGTTGTTACCAGGAGTGATTGAGCGCGATACGCATCAACGTTTCCCAAAGGAGCAAGTTAAAAAAATGGGAGAACTAGGCTTTCTAGGTATGATGGCTGATCCTAAGTACGGCGGTGGTGGTATGGATACCATTTCCTATGTATTAGTTATGGAGGAACTTTCCAAGATAGATGCTAGCGCATCAGTAATTGTTTCAGTAAACAACTCTTTAGTTTGTTGGGGACTGGATACCTATGGTAACGAAGCGCAAAAAGAAAAATACCTAACCAAATTGACCACAGGAGAATCCATAGGTGCGTTCTGTTTATCAGAGCCAGAAGCTGGAAGTGATGCTACGTCTCAAAAGACGACGGCAATTGATAAAGGCGACCACTACGTATTGAACGGTACTAAAAACTGGATCACGAATGGTAACAGTGCAGATTACTACCTAGTTATCGCGCAAACTGATAAAGAGAAGAAACACAAAGGGATTAATGCTTTTATTGTTGAGAAAGGTTGGGACGGTTTTGAAATAGGCGTTAAAGAAGACAAGCTAGGAATACGTGGTAGTGACACACACTCCTTGATTTTTAACGATGTGAAAGTTCCTAAAGAAAATAGAATAGGTGAGGATGGTTTCGGTTTCAAGTTTGCGATGAAAACACTTTCTGGTGGTCGTATAGGAATCGCTGCGCAAGCATTAGGTATTGCTAGTGGGGCTTATGAACTAGCTAGAGACTACAGTAAAGTGCGTAAAGCCTTCGGTACAGAAATCTGTAATCACCAAGCGATCGCGTTCAAACTGGCAGACATGCACACGAATATTACTGCTGCTAGACATTTAGTAATGAAAAGTGCCTGGGACAAAGACAATGGGAATAGCTACGACATGAGCAGTGCGATGGCCAAATTGTTTGCATCTCAAGTCGCTATGGATACCGCAGTAGAAGCGGTTCAAGTACATGGTGGGAATGGATATGTGAAAGAATATCACGTCGAGCGATTGATGCGTGATGCTAAGATTACCCAGATTTATGAAGGAACAAGTGAGATTCAGAAAATTGTTATTTCAAGAGGGTTACTAGCGGACTAGTACCTTCGAAGAAATATTATAAAGTAAAACGGTTGCCTTAAGGCAACCGTTTTTGTTTAAATAGTTAGATTTACGCGATTTCAAAAAGATTAGGGAATTATGAAAGTATTAGTTACAGGAGGGTTGGGGTTCATTGGATCTCATGTAGTAGTAGAGTTACAGGAACGTGGTCACGAGGTGGTTATTATTGATGATTTATCCAATAGCTCAGAGAAAGTACTCAAACAAATAACCTCAATTACTGGAATAGAGCCTGAGTTTGAAAAGCTCGATTTACGGAGTAAGGAGGATGTTTCTTATTTTTTTAAAAAAAATAAAGATATTGAAAATGTGATCCATTTTGCTGCGTCTAAAGCAGTAGGTGAAAGCGTGGCACGGCCATTAGATTATTATGAGAATAATATTACCGCTTTAGTTTATCTACTCAATAATATAAAGAGGAGGAATACTAAATTTATCTTTAGCTCTTCTTGTACCGTTTACGGGCAAGCCGATGAGTTACCTGTTTCTGAAGATGCTCCCGTAAAACCAGCAGAATCACCTTATGGAAACACGAAGCAAATAGGAGAGGAAATTATTCGAGACCTGTGTAATGCAATGCCTAATTTGAACGCTATCGCATTGAGATATTTCAATCCAATAGGCTCACATCAATCTGCCAAGATTGGTGAGTTGCCGTTAGGGACGCCACAGAATTTAGTGCCCTACATTACCCAAACAGGAATAGGCTTGAGGGAACAACTATCTGTTTATGGCGATGATTATCCTACTAAAGATGGAACAGCTATCAGAGACTACATACACGTGGTTGATCTCGCAAAAGCACATGTCGTGGCTTTAGAAAGACTAGAGAGTGGCAAGAACGAAACAAACTTGGAGACTTTCAATATCGGTACAGGAACTGGCTCAACGGTAATGGAAGTAGTTAGAACTTTTGAAGAAGTATCCGGAAAGCCTTTGAATTATAAAATTGTTGATCGACGAGCGGGTGATATTACCGCCGCTTATGCACAAACGGACAGAGCAAACAATGTTCTTGGCTGGAAAGCAAAGTCTACTTTAAAAGAAGCGTTGGAATCTGCCTGGAACTGGGAGCAGTATGTAAGAAGTGATGCTTATAAAAAGAAGCAATTATAGAATGGTCGCAACTTGCTCATTCACCCACTCTAAAAATCGTTCATCTTCCTCATTGAATGCTTTAATGGTATTGCTATCAATATCAATCTGACCTATATTTTTTCCATTCTTAAATAATGGCACAACAATTTCGCTTTTTACATGAATGCTACAGGCAATATAATTGTCCTGCGCTTTAACATCGTCTACCACAAAGTTTTTGTTAGATACCGCTACCTGACCACAAATCCCTTTCCCAAAAGGGATCACCGTATGATCTGTAGGCTCACCCGCCTGACTCCACAAGTGTAATGTAGGCTCAGTTTCATGCGCCATATAAAAGCCTACCCAATTATAAGTGGGCAAATTTTCTTGAATCAAATTACAAATGTGTTGCATTTTCTCACGGGTTTTGAGGGATCCCGTAGTGATGATTTTTGATATTTCAGGCTTTAATTGCTCTCGGTTCATTTGATAGTGCTTTGAACAGCAAAATTAAGAGTCAAAATTTCGTAAAATGGTACATTTGTTATAAATATTTTTGATTGAACAGTCTCAAACCTTATTATCCAGTATTTAAGTTTGTCGCGACCTTCGGCGTGCTGTATTTGGCGCTTTCCCTAGCGTATTATGCCTATTTGCAAGTAGAGTATAGTCCAGTGAATTACCCAGATCCAGTCACTGCTTTAGTGAGCAATCAAACTAAAACTGGATTACAATGGCTGGGATATGATGCTCAAATCTACAATGCTCCTAGCAATCCATCTGTCGTGCTGTATATCGATGAAAAGGTGGTGTATCGAGTGATTGAAGGCTGTAATGCAGTTAGTGTAATGTTGCTATTTGCTGCGTTTGTTATCGCTTTCGCGAAAGCGTGGAAAACAACAATTCTGTACCTGCTATTCGGAATAGTGACCATCTACATCGTGAATTTATTGCGCCTGATAGGACTGGGCTATGTTTTTCAAGAGTTCTCGTCCTATAAAGAAATCGCTCATGATATTGCATTTCCTGCAGTGATTTATGGGTACGTTATTTTGTTGTGGATTTACTGGATCAGAAAACCAAAAGTAGATGATGGGAAAGCGAATTAGATCTTCCATTGCGGTCATTATTGCCTTATTGCTGTTGGTGGCAATTCGGTTTTTTGAAACCGCTTTATTTTACGATCCACTCCATGATTATTTTCATGATAACTTTCAAGCCTTGCCTTTCCCTGAGGTAGAGTGGGGCAGCTTGCTAGCATCCTATACGGCTCGATACGTATTGAACAGTGCGATCTCTCTGGTAATACTATGGTTTTTGTATAAGTCTAAGGCTTATCTCAAAGCAGGGCTTTGGGTGTATTTATTTTCCTTTGTCCTATTGATGGCCGTGCTGGTAGTCTTGTTACAAGGAAACTCAGATCTGGCCAAAATGGCCTTGTTCTACACTCGTCGATTCTTGATACATCCCATCTTTCTGTTTATCCTAGTAGCAGGTTGTTACTATTTGAAAACACATAAAACGGACTCATAGAGGGACTTGCATGAGCTCGATGGTAAATGTTTGAAGGCGTATAGAAATAATCCAATAAAATCAGTGTCTGTAAAATCATTCAACAAATCTTTTTGATAGGAAACCCAGGATTATATCATTTTAATTGTGGGAAATAGGCAGAATAAAAAGAGGTTATTTAAGTGGAACTTTCTCGGTAACGGGTTCACCACGGGTATTGAAATATTTGTAGATGCCACGGGATTCTCCTTTTTTGATAAAAATATAACTGCTATTGTCTAAGGTATCTTGGGGCACAGGCTTGCCTGCAAGATATGCGAATACATTTGGGAATACTCCGATAGAGCTTTTGATGTTTTTTTGAAATGGTCGAAAATCATCTGGGGCTTTTATGGCTAAAAGTGGGTTAAATAAACTTTGTTTGAGTTCCAGATCTTGAACCGGTTTTTCATAAGCTTGAGCAGTGCTTCCAAACCCTACAAAGCCACCATGATCTGCTGCGATAATAATTATTCCTTGTGGATCTTTTTGCTGGATCATGAGTATTAAGTTATCAAGGATCTGAGTGGCTGAATTAAGACTTTGTAAATAATTCTTTCTTCCTTCTTTTAAAGCATCGGTATTTGATGAACTTGTAGGGATATGCCCGGGTTGTAAGATTTCTACAAAATAGAATTGAGGCTCCGGCTTATCCAGTTTTATCATGTCATAAAGATCTTTTTCTATGTCTTTATATAATTCGTAATCGGGCATGATGTGAAGATCCTCTTCCTTAACATTAAGCTGGTCATAGGCTGTTTTAGGGTGGTTTAGTAACAGGTAACTGTGTTCCAGTATGGCGTTTAAAGTATATCCATTTGATTTTAATGTGTTCAGCGTGGCGTTTTGTCCCATGATAATATTTCGAGCATGAAACAATTCGCCTTCCATATTGCCATTGTCATAGTAATGGTGTTGTCCAGTGAATAACGCTGTATTTGCGGAAAGCGTGGTGGGGTAATTACTACGGTAATCATAATTGATTTTTAGTCCCTTGCTTTCCAATTGATCATAAAATGATATGTTTTCCCATTTGTACATTGAGTTTTGAGCTGTCTTTTTTCCGATAAATCCATCTGGCTGGATCAGATAAATATTAGGTTTTTTGTTGAAGACAAAACTTTCAAATTCCTGAGTAGACGTCCATTCTTTCCAACCAGCGACCCGCTCAATATAGAAATAACTGAAATTATACAGAGCCAAAATAACCATGAGGCCCACTAATACCACAAATTTTTTATAATGCTTACCTAGAAAGAAAGCAGAAATTATGGACAAAGCCGCCACCAGAATCAATCCTTTCCATCGCCAGCCTAAATAGATGCTCCAGGATAAAATAATGGATAGATTAATAAAAAAATAACTCCAGTAAAGCTTCTCCCGGTGTGAGGGCAGCCATTTTTTGAAGACTAAGTCAAGTATGAGAATTTCAATCACCGGCAATGCGATGAATAAGAGGATAAAACCCACAAATTGATACCAGGAATTAACCAGCGTATAATTATTTGTGTATAGATAAAGAATAGAATAAACGCCGGGAATTACAGTAACTGTCCACCATAAATGCCGATCGCTTTTAAAATAATTCAGCAAGCGATCTTTCATTTTCTACGCATTAGAAATAGGCTTCTGTGGGTGCCAGGAATGAGTTCTTGCTTGTCAATGTGATAGTAAATAGAGTACGCTTTCGCGAAAGCGGAAACCCCATAGTCATCAAACAAATGACGGGCATCACGCTTACTATCCAGAATATATCGCACCCAGCTGTCTTCCCGATCTGGAAATTCAATAATTAAATAGTCGCTTAAGCTGGCAAAAAAGGCTGCGCTCATCTCAAACGGCACATTACCAGTGAGTGTGATGTGGTGAATCAAAGCAAGTGCGAGACTTACATCTGGTTTAAAATCCTGAACCCGCTTGACGAAGCTGTCTCGCTCTTCATTTGCAAAACCAATGGCCGGTGAGGGCTGCATCAAATCACAAACAATAGGAATGATTCTACTTGTTTGCGTTAATTTCAATTCAGTGGTGTAACAATGATCAATTGCTGCTTGATCGATGTCACTGACTATAATTTGTTTCAAGTCTTTAGGGAGAACACGAGCAAATGTACCGTCATTACCACCCAGGTCGATTGCCTTTACAGCGTTCAGTTCTTGACTCCACCATTGAACTAGTTTTTTTTTGAATTCAAAAGACTGTTGATCGTAATTAATTTGATCGTAATATTCAGTCCACTCTGTAGTTTCTGAGAGACTCATGCTGGAAATGTGAGACTCTAATACTTTCAAAATTTTAAGTTGCGACTCCTTACTCAAGGTAGGCGACTTAGATTTCGAAATATCTTTTGGTGTTTCAGAACCCCCTCGAGCCATCAAGTGGATATTAGGGTAGATCACTGGGTGAAACTTAGTCTTCCAAGACAGTAACTTGGCCGTTTCTTTGAGGTTATTCCCGTTGATTTGGGTAGCTAATGTTTTTAAATGGTGGGCTCCATATTTTTGCGACAGCAATAGCACGCTGAAAAAATGTTGTTCAAACTGCTGCAGGGCTCTCCATGGCTCATTGCTCTTATACTGTTCTATACTTAAGGTATCTATAAAGATCGCTTTGCCTTTATGGAATGTGATATTAAATGCACTGGCATCTTTCAATGAAAAACCTCTGTCTAACAGAAACATCTGCAAGCGCAGAGTAAGCTGTGCTGCATGTTTGTATTGGGTAAAAGACCACTCGTATGGATATGTAATGAATTCAATCTGTTCTGGAACAAGGACGATTTTTTCTTCATTGCGTAGTTCCTCTTTATGGGGGATCAGCCAACCTTTTTCAAAAAGCGCCTGGTAAATTCCTGCTTCATGAGCGGCTTCATATTCTTCAAAAAATATAGGATTGATCTGCCGTTTTATGATTCCTTGTTCTTGAAATATAAAACCTGAGGGATCTCTATATGAGGAAGAAAGTCGGGACATTAACGATCTGTTTGATCGTTTTTATAGGCCTCATCAAAGGAGTCTACATCTTTCTTTCTTTTGATCCCAAACCATGCCTTGATATATGCCACACAGGTTTTGTAAAATAACAAGAAACCAGCAAAGGCCGCTATAGCTGCCTGGGCAATCATCGCGCCTAGTCCTGGGTCAAAATAGAAAGGTAAATTCATGCTTGCAATTTACATATAAAACTAGTGCAAATAAAAAACTGCCTTTAGTTATAAAGGCAGTTTAGAAAGCAATTTATAAAATCAAATATCCTAGACTGGATTTAAAATCAAGTCTATACGTTCTGAAAGATCACGCAAGTGTATGCGGGATAAACGATCTCCTGTTGAGTTTGAAGCTCTTCTTGTATCGCGTAAAAGAGTTTCTAATTCTGCTCTTACGATAGGTCTGATGTCACTTTGAGCAACATCTATACTAGAACCAAATCTACCTCTAGCGCCTTGATCATTATTCATGATAAACTCTAGACGCTCAACATAAGCACGTTGTAAGTTTCTGCGGTAGCGATCAATCGCCTGACCACGTTGAAGTTCACTGAATATTCCTTTACGTAAATCAGTCATCATTTCAAGAAGGCCATAAGCCTCACGACCGTTTACTTCCTCATTCTCCATCAAGCGAGCCATACGACCAAAGTCTAAAATGTCATTCAAAGCTCTCACTTGAGTGCCACGAATTCTTTCAATTCCACCATCACTTTCAATCTTGTTGAAGATGTCTTGGTCAATTAACCACTCTGGGGTCTCAAACAATTGCTCTTGTAGGAATGCCATAGCGCGTTCTTGCTTGTCTCTAGGAGCATGCTCATAAACAGCGCCATCCTGACCGTATGCTTTGTAGGTCTCTTTAACACCACCCACGTTTGCTGCCACGTGACCCATATAGCGATTGAACTGACCTAACACTTGACCGTACATGGTTTCAAGATCATCATAATTCTCACCTGTCTTTCCAGTCCACTCGCCTAGCTTAGGCACAATACGTTTCAAATTCAAAATACCATACATGCTGGCTCTCATACTGTCATCTCCTAGATCTTCCGTCTGGCTAGTGTAATCAATCACACCAAATTGTTGACGGCCGAATCTGTAGATAGGATCTCCCGCCTTTTCTAGGATCCACTCATCAAGAATTTCTTTTTCTTGTTCAGCAGTTTTCCCTGGTATAGGCTTGTATCCCCACATGATAGAATATTTGTCATAAGGTCCAATGTTAGGCATTAAAGCGACATCACCATCTTCTGGCTGTGCTACGTAGTTGAAACGTGCATAATCCATAATACTTGGAGCTGTAGAATACTTAGCTGTGAACTCTGGATCACGTAGATCCTCGACAGAGTAAGCAACGGAACTTCCCATGTTATGTGGAAGGCCTAAGGTATGCCCTACCTCATGAGAACTCACAAAACGAATTAATCTACCCATTACTTCCTCGTCAAAAGCCGTGGCTTGAGCTTGTGGGTTGATTGCAGCAGTTTGAACAAAGAACCAGTTGCGCAACAACGTCATAACGTTGTGGTACCAGTTGATGTCAGATTCAAGAATCTCACCAGAACGTGGGTCAGATACGTGAGGACCATTAGCATTTGGAATAGGAGAAGCAAGGTATCTAACTGTTGAATAACGAACGTCTTCTGGACTCCAGTCAGGATCTTCTTCTTTAGTTGGAGCATCTTTTGCAATAATGGCATTTTTAAAGCCAGCAGCCTCAAAAGCTACTTGCCAATCATTAATACCTTGTTTAATGTATTTTCTCCATTGTTGAGGTGTTGCTGGATCGATGTAGTAAACGATCTGTTTTTTAGGTTCTACAAGCTCTCCTCTTTTAAAGGCAGCCATGTCTTCATCCTTAACTTCTAATCTCCAGCGATCTAAGTAGCGAACTGTTTTAGTTTCTTGAGCATCAAGACCGTAATCTTGTTGTCCGCGAGCAAACCATCCCACACGTTGATCGTAATAACGACGCTTCATAGGCTCTTTAGGAAGCAAGATCATGGAGTTGCTCATTTCTACAGATATAGATTGAACATCCTCATTTGAAGGAGCATCACTAGCTAGATACGTTTTTATGTGTCTGCTTTCAATATTTTCAGGAAAAGATTTTAGTGTATCGATATAAGATCTATCGTCATCGAGTCTAGATATTTTATAACGACTGCGTTGGCTTTGCGGGAAACCGATAGACTTCACATCTTCTGAAAAGAACTTAGTCACGTCGATTACTGCATTGTTGTTTACACTATCCTTTTTTACAGCTGCAATTGGAAAGGAGTAGAGGATAGGTTCAAAATTTGAATTCTCTACTGCGATACTTACGGGAAGTGAATCTGCTGCAACGATGGAATGGGAAACAACTCTCAATAGAACATTATCGTTCTTACGCTGCCACCTTAAAGTTTGTGTATTTGCCTTACCACCACCGAAACCTATTCCGGTAGCAGTTTTTGCGATACGAGTAACCATCAACATCTCTCTGTTAAAAAGACTATCTGGTATTTCATAGAAGTATTTGTCTTCTACCTTATGGATTGTGAAAAGTCCTGGATCGCTCTTGGCGTCTTTCGTAATGACTTTGGCATATGGCTTCATGCCATCCTTTTTTGCAGATTTCTCGCTAGAGTCGGCACCTGCACCGGCCTTTGAAGCTCCTTTTTTAGGTCCACAAGCAGCAATCATGGTAGCTGTTAGGATCAGGAGCATCAGGGATTTTAATGATTTCATTAACTGATTTTTTTAGATTGCTTTAAAGATATCGTCCAAGGCGCAATAATATCTTAATGAGTTGTTAAGGAAAGTTAAATTTATGCGGGATTTCGCTTTCGCGAAAGCGATAAATAACGAGTCAAATCCTAACAAGTAGTTTAAAACTAAATTTTTGATAACCTAAAATTTACATGGTTGCGCGATAAGAAGCAGTAGTTTTCCCACTTAATCCTTTACCCCTTAACATGAAACTAAAACTACTTACCCTATTGTTCTTTACAACAGCTATAGTTTTTGCTCAAGTACCAGCCTATTACAATGATGTAAACACAAGTCTCTCTGGACAGGCCTTAAAAGCAGAACTCAGCAACAAAGTAACAATCACTCAAAATGTCACCTTAAGTTATACCCCTGGCGTTTGGGATGCTATGAAACAAATAGACCTAGACCCTACGAACACTAATAATGTAATTCTTGTCTATGGATATGATGACACAGATCAAGATTTGACCAACGATCGAACTAGAAACAAAAATTTGAACGGTGGTGCTACTACGGATTGGAATCGGGAACATGTTTTTCCAAAATCACTGGGAAATCCCAACTTAGGAACAACAGGCCCAGGATCAGATATACACCATCTATTTCCTGCAGATGTTACAAGAAATGCGAGCAGAAGTAATAGAAAGTTTGCTTCAGGATCTGGTAATTCAGGAATTACCGCTCAAGGATATTGGTATCCTGGAGATGAATTTAAAGGTGATGTAGCAAGGATGATGATGTTTATGTACGTGCGTTATGGAACTCGCTGCTTAGGTTCTAGTGTTGGAGTTGGGAACCCGGTATCTACAGATACGGGAATGATTGACTTGTTCTTGCAATGGAACGTTGAAGATCCTGTAAGTGACTTTGAAGTAAATAGGAATGAATTAATTGAAGGAATTCAAGGAAACAGAAATCCCTTTATAGATAATCCAGCATTTGCAACAAGCATATGGAATGGTCCACAAGCAGAAGATCGTTTTAATTCTGGTTCAGGTACTGGAGGTAATACATTATGTGCTACAACTATAAATAATTTACCATACGCAGAAAGTTTTGAGAGTGGATTTGGAAACTGGGTGCAAGCCTCTAGTGGTGATGACTTCAATTGGGATCGTGTTTCTGGAAGCACTCCATCGAGCAATACCGGCCCTGCAAGCGCTTCTCAAGGTTCAAACTATTTGTATATGGAATCCTCTGCTCCAAATTACAGTTCTAAAAGAGCTATTTTATATGGCCCTTGTGTTGACATACCTAGTTCTGGAGCTAGTACTTTTAGTTTTAAATATCATATGTATGGATCGACTGCAATGGGTAGTTTGTCTGTGGAAGCTAGTTTGAATGGGATTTCCTGGACTAGCGTCTGGTCGCGCAGCGGTAATCAGGGGAATCAATGGAACTCTACCATCGTTGATCTAGATGCGTACAAAGGACAAATAGTTCAATTGCGCTTCAATGGTTTAACAGGGACTACCTGGCAAGGAGATATGGCTATAGATGATTTAAAAATCTTAAATGTATCTACAGCGAAGCCTTCTACTTATGCCATCAATATGCGAATCACTTTTGACAATTATCCAGAGGAGACTAGTTGGGAAATTAGAAATTCCAACAATCAACTGGCCACTTCAGGAAATAATTACGGAAGTTTTACACCTGGATCCACCATTAATATTTCTAAAACGCTTAGCGATGGTTGTTATACCTTAATATTTAAAGACGCCTACGGAGATGGCATTTGCTGTGCATACGGGAATGGTTCTTACACCTTGACAGATACTACAAACAATACTATTCTGGCTTCTGGAGGTTCCTTTGGTGCGTCTGAGAGTACTTTATTCTGCTTATCAAATGGTAAGATGACTTTAGTGAATGAATCAGACAATACGACAGAGTTGGATAAGAGTCTGGTTAAGCTCTTTCCTAATCCAGCAAAAGATGATATCTCAATTACTTCTTCATATCCAGTAAGTAGTTATTCAATATTAAATACATTAGGACAGCGAGTTGCTAATGGGATTCTGGTGGATCGTAAGATCAATGTAAGCGAACTTCAATCCGGAGTATATTTTCTTCAACTGCACATAGAAAATGAAGTATTGGTAAAGCGATTTATCAAGGAGTAGTATATTTAAAACTCCTTTAATAAAAAATGCCATCTCAATCGAGATGGCATTTTTGTTCATTATGAGTTCAACAAGTAATTTACATCATCCCGCCCATGCCGCCTGGCATACCTCCTGGCATACCGCCGCCTGCGCTATCTTCTTTGATTTCAATTAAAGCACACTCCGTAGTAAGGATCATTCCAGCGACTGATGCTGCATTCTCTAATGCCACACGTGTCACTTTCTTAGGATCTATGATACCTTCTTTCAACATGTCGACGTACTTATCGTTTTTCGCATCATAACCTTGATTTCCTTTAGATTCTAAAATCTTAGAAACTACCACGCTTCCTTCACCACCAGCATTTTCAACAATGGTGCGCAAAGGGCTTTCAATCGCTCTTGCTACAATGGAAATTCCAGTCTCTTGATCGAAATTAGCAGCTTTCAGTTTCTCTAGAACAGACTTCGCTCGCACTAGAGCTACACCACCACCAGCAACAATACCTTCTTCTACGGCTGCACGAGTCGCATGAAGTGCATCATCTACACGGTCTTTCTTCTCTTTCATCTCAACTTCACTTGCAGCACCTACATATAGTACAGCAACACCACCAGCTAATTTAGCCAAGCGTTCCTGAAGCTTTTCTTTATCGTAGTCAGATGTAGTGTTCTCAATTTGAGATTTGATCTGACCTACGCGATCCTTTATGTCCTTGTTAGAACCAGCACCGTTAACGATCGTTGTATTATCTTTGTTGATGTCTACTTTCTCAGCAGTACCTAACATGTCGATAGTCGCATTCTCAAGAGTAAAACCTCTTTCTTCAGAGATTACAGTACCACCTGTAAGAATAGCGATGTCTTCCAACATTGCTTTTCTACGGTCACCAAATCCTGGAGCTTTTACTGCAGCAATTTTAAGTGCACCACGTAATTTATTCACTACAAGAGTAGCAAGAGCTTCTCCATCTACATCTTCAGCAATGATTAATAGTGGCTTACCTGTTTGAGCAACTGGCTCTAATACAGGCATCAAGTCTTTCATGGTAGAGATCTTCTTGTCGAACAACAAGATGTAAGGGTTCTCTAACTCAGTTGTCATTTTCTCGCTGTTAGTCACGAAGTATGGAGAAAGGTAACCGCGGTCAAACTGCATTCCTTCTACAACATCCACATATGTTTCTGTTCCTTTAGCTTCTTCTACAGTGATAACTCCTTCTTTGCCCACTTTACCGAATGCCTTAGCGATCAAGTCGCCTATCATGTCGTCATTGTTTGCAGAGATGCTTGCTACTTGCTTGATCATCTCACTTGAGTCACCTACTTTTTTAGCTTGTTTCTCTAGGTCCTTAACGATAGCCTCAACCGCCTGGTCGATTCCTCTTTTAAGATCCATTGGGTTAGCACCCGCAGCAACGTTTTTCAAACCTTCTTTTACGATTGCCTGGGCAAGAACGGTAGCCGTTGTAGTACCATCACCAGCAAGGTCGTTGGTTTTACTTGCTACTTCTTTAACCATCTGCGCGCCCATGTTCTCTAGCTCGTCAGTCAGTTCAATTTCTTTTGCAACGCTTACACCATCTTTAGTCACCACTGGTGCGCCAAATGATTTACCGATAATAACGTTACGACCTTTAGGTCCTAAAGTTACTTTTACTGCGTTTGCTAGTGCGTCAACGCCACGTTTAATGCCGTCTCTCGCTTCAATGTCAAATTTTATTTCTTTTGCCATAATGCTTTTTATAAAATCCGATTCCTTAGGAATGCGGATGTTGATTTGTAATTAATGAAAAATGTTAGTAGTAATAAAATGAGTGGTTGTTCCGCTTACGTACCGTGTCGTTGCACGGCATGAACTTCTTTTATTACGCTTTCGCGAAAGCGAACTTCCTCTCTATACTATTGCAAGAATATCGTCTTCTCTCATCATAAGGTAATCGTTGCCTTCTACCTTAAGCTCTGTACCGCTATATTTACCATAAAGAACAGTGTCACCCACCTTTACAGTCATGTCGTGGTCTTTTTTTCCTTTTCCTACCGCAACTACGGTACCTTGTTGAGGTTTTTCTTTAGCGGTATCTGGAATATAAAGTCCAGAAGCCGTTTTTTGCTCTGCAGCAGTAGGTTCAATAAGAACTCTATCTGATAATGGTTGAATATTTAATGCCATTTTTAAAAAATGTTTTGTTGATTAATATGTGGTGGTACTGTCTATAAATATGCCACATTACAATAGCTGACAAAACATCATAAAATAAAATATCCAGCCGGTTGGGCTGGATATTTTGTCAGTTATTTGTATTGTTTGTCTTACTCGCTGTCTGGAATGACATTATTGTCAACTTCTGGAGCTACAGGTGTTTCTACTTCAACGGGATCTGCTACTTGAATTGCGCCGCTTCTGTTTTCTCTTATCAAGAATGAACTTGCACCTAGAATAAGTACTAATAATAAGGTAGAAAGTACCCAAGTACTTTTGTCAAGAAAATCTCCTGTTTTCTTAACACCACCCAATTGCTGTGTTCCACCGCCACCAAAACTAGAGGACAAACCGCCACCTTTAGGGTTTTGCACCATAATTACTACTACTAGTAGAAAGGCAACAAAAATGATAAGCCCGATAAATATATAAAATGTAGTCATTTAGCTATTACTTTGTAAATTCTCAATTTCCCGAATTCGGTCTGCAAAGAAACCACTTTTTTCTGGATGTTGCAATTTTAAAACTTGATAGGATTTAATCGCCTTATCATAGTTTTTCTGAGCCAGATAAACCTTAGCTAAAGTCTCTGTCATTAGATGACTGCCGCTATCAATAGGCTCTATGGCTGGAGTATCGATAGGTCCTGTTTTTCGAGGTGTGATCTTAGGCTTTGACGCAAGGAACTCGTCGATACGTCGCATTTTCTCCTGGCGTTCTTCATCTTCTGGAACATCTCCTGAAGCTGTATGTTCTTTTTGATCTTCAGTGCTTCGATCAATCGGATTGATTGTTGTGAGCTTAAGCCATTCTTGAAAGCTGTGTTTTTCATTTTGTGTAAAATCCAGCACTTTTGGCTGGGATTCCTTTTTCTTTTCAAATAGATCCTGATCGGTGACTTGATCGAAGTTTTTATCAGCGTTGAGGTCTGTGGTTCTTACGACTACTTCTTCTGCATCTACTTCAATATTTTCTAATTGCTCTTGCTGTTGCTTGATTTGCTCACTGATCCTGTTCTGAATAAAAACCTCGGAAGTGATAAAATCAAATAAAACGGATCTGTCTGCGGTATGCGCAGCAGTAATTTGCAATTCTTTATTGTATTGTGGGCTCTGGATATTGTATAAGCCTTTGAGATACACGCTGCGTGCCGCTTGGAAATAGGGGTATTTTTTGATGACATCACCTATCAATTCCAGATCATCTGCATTCAGCTGACCTGGATTTGCTAGTATAGTATGTAGTCTGTTTTGATCTATCATGCTACCAGTTGGTTAGTGTGTCATTATAGATTTCTTGAGTAATTTGATCAAAAATAACTTCTAAAGCAGTGTCTAAAACTGCGTTTTGCAATTGCGTATTTGCTGGGTAATCGTAGTAAAAACTATAGGGTTTTTCAAAACTTTTCTCCTCGTCTTTATTGTTTGTAAAACGAACGTTGATGTCGATTGTTAATCGGTTTTGAGAGGCTCTGTTGTCTGCCGTGGCTGTAATAGGTGAGATGTAAAACCTTGTAATTTCACCCTGATAAAGGTAATCTCCATTCTGTGTAACCAGACTCAAACTGGTTTGATCTTGAATCAAATCCTGAAGAACAATGGTGAAATCGCGCTCAATACCCACTTCTACTTGAGTGGCGGTGTACCCAAAATAATCAACCTGGAATGTTTTTACATTATCAGGAATAGAAACTCCGCTCAAGCTGTAAAACCCGCAAGAAGTCAAACTTATGGCGGCTATGAAAACAGCTACTGATTTGAATATTTTAGAGATCATATTGCTTAATTTTACGGTACAATGTCCGTTCTGATATACCCAAGTCATCTGCTGCAGCCTTGCGTTTACCTTCATGCCGTTCCAACGATTTTTTGATCAATTCAATTTCTTTATCTACTAGAGACAGTGACTCTTCTTCCTCTACTTCTTGAGCAAAATCGTAGCGATCACTCACTGAATCTGGATTCGTATTTTTAGGAATCGCCTCCGATGGTTTCTCTTCTTGATCTTCCTGACTTACCTCATAGGCTTGATCAATCACATCTTCATAAGCATAAGAGCTACCATCATCTTTATCATCGCCATAGATGCGATTGATAAGACCTTGCTGCTTTTCTTGAACATCGCCACTGCTGCCGCTGTTCATCAGTTCATTAGTTAATTTTTTGAGATCGTTTAAGTCGTTTTTCATGTCAAACAATACTTTATAAAGGATCTCGCGCTCGTTAGCGAATTCTGTGTCGCTCGTTTTTTTGTTATTTCCAACTACCGCGGGTAAGTTGGTGCCGGCATCAGGCAGGTAGTGTTTCAGGGTAGCCGCTGTGATATTGCGGTCTTTTTCTAAAACGCTTATCTGTTCAGCAATGTTTCGCAGTTGACGTATGTTTCCACTCCAGCGGTAATTAGTTAACACCGCTACCGCTGGTTCTTCTAATTTTAAAGTGGGCATTTTGTACTTACTAGCAAAATCAGAGGCAAACTTTCGGAAAAGCAAGTGAATATCCCCCTTGCGTTGCCGTAGTGGTGGTAATTCAATCTCTACGGTACTCAAACGGTAATACAGATCCTCTCTGAATTTCCCTTTCTCTATAGCGGTAAACATGTTCACATTAGTAGCTGCTACAATGCGAACGTCTGTTTTTTGAGTTTGTGAAGAGCCTACTTTAAGGAACTCTCCATTTTCCAGCACTCTTAACAATCGAACTTGAGTAGGCAATGGTAATTCACCTACTTCATCCAGAAATATGGTGCCGCCATCAGCAACTTCAAAATAGCCGCTTCTTGTTTGAGTCGCGCCTGTAAAAGCTCCTTTCTCGTGACCAAAAAGCTCTGAGTCAATTGTTCCCTCTGGAATGGCTCCACAGTTTACTGCAATATACTTTGCATGCTTGCGGAAAGATTGTGAGTGGATGATCCTAGGGATACTTTCTTTACCAACACCACTTTCTCCTGTAACCAATACAGAAATATCAGTAGGTGCAACTTGTAATGACTTTTCTATAGCTCGATTGAAGGTGGGGTCGTTACCTATAAGCTCAAATCTCTGTTTGACAGATTGTACGGTTTCCATATTCAATTATGCTTTATATCTAACTGGACCTTCCATATCACTATAACCTATGGCTTCACCTATTAAGGTTGCTCCAGTGCAATCATCAACTCGCACCATCACCATGTCGCCCACCTTATAATCCCCTTTCGGGAAGACGGTAGTTAGCATGTGTGAGGTTTTTCCAGCCCATTGATCGGTAGATTTTTTAGATTCTTTCTCAATTAAGACCTCTACAATATTGTTAAGGTTTGCGGCGGTGCGCATGGCGCTGTGCTCCTGTTGTAGGTTGATGATTTCTACTAGTCTACGTTGTTTTATCTCGGCTGGAACATCGTCTTCCATTTTACGAGCTGCTAGCGTCCCTGGACGCTCAGAGTAAGCAAACATAAATCCAAAATCATAACCCACATAGCGCATTAAACTTAAGGTGTCTTCATGGTCTTCCTCTGTTTCGGTTGGGAAACCTGTAATCATGTCTTGTGATATAGCCACACCAGGAATAATTGCTTTGACCCGGTCGATGAGATCCATGTACTCTTGGCGAGTATGCAAGCGGTTCATTTCTTTTAAGATGCGATCGCTTCCAGATTGTACTGGTAGGTGAATGTAATCGCAAATATTTCTATGTGCTGCCATCGCATGCAACACATCGTCGCTAATGTCTTGCGGATTGCTGGTTGAAAATCGGACCCTCATGCCAGGTTGCGCATTAGCTACCTTGTGTAATAACTGGGCGAAATCTACCGCGGTAGCTTTAGCCATCTTGCTGGCTTTTTTAAAGTCTTTTTTGAGACCACCACCATACCATAAATAGGAGTCTACATTTTGACCTAGTAAGGTCACTTCTTTAAAACCTTTAGAAGCCAAATCATTGATTTCTTCAAGAATGGAATAAGGATCACGGCTGCGCTCGCGTCCACGGGTAAATGGCACCACACAGAAGGTACACATGTTATCGCACCCACGGGTTATAGACACAAACGCGCTTACTCCATTCGATTGTAATCGTACAGGAGCAACATCGCCATAAGTTTCATCCCTGGATAAAAGAACATTTACGGCATCCCTTCCTTCATCAATTTCTGCAATAAGATTAGGCAAGTCTTTGTAAGCGTCAGGCCCTACCACCATATCCACAATCTTTTCTTCCTCTAGAAACTTAGATTTTAATCGCTCTGCCATACAACCTAGGACACCCACCTTCATATTAGGATTGTGACTGGCTTTGACGGCGTTATATTTTTCTAGACGCTTACGAACCGTTTGCTCTGCCTTGTCACGTATAGAACATGTGTTCACTAATACAAGATCAGCTTCTTCTAGGTTTTGGGTCGTGTTAAATCCTTGAGTTGCTAGTATAGAGGCAACCACCTCACTATCTGCAAAATTCATTTGACATCCGTAACTTTCTATAAAAAGCTTCCTTTTATTTTGTTCCATAGGCGCAACCTTCATCGCTGTGCCCTGTATATTTTCATCAATAATCTTTTCCATCTTCACGATCTGAATTCGAGCCGCAAAGATAGTTTTTTTGCCGTTGATGTGACAAAGTGGCAGCAAGTTTCTTGTTGAGGTTGGTGTGGGTTTTTCGCTTTCGCGAAAGCGAACTACCATCAATTATATGGCTTCTAATGCTAATTTTAATGTTGGAAAAGAAGGAAACTGCCTGTGAGATGCGACAGGTATTTCCCTTTTTTCTATTTACCCTATTACGATAACATCCAGCGAATGAAATTGTTACCCCAAATATAAGAGTTGTAAACTACTGTTATACAGCATTTTGTATTATAAACAAAAATATCCTATACCTTTGCAGCTTAAATCAAGTATTTGAATGGCAAAAAATCTGGTAATAGTGGAGTCGCCCGCTAAGGCGAAGACTATAGAGAAATTTTTAGGTAAGGATTATACGGTGGCATCCAGTTTTGGGCACATCGCTGACCTGCCTGCAAAGGAATTGGGTGTTGATGTGGACCAGAATTTTGAGCCTAAATATATTGTTAGCAGCGATAAAAAGGACCTTGTCAAGAAACTTAAAAAAATGGCGGCCGACTCAGATATGGTCTGGCTAGCTAGTGATGAGGACCGTGAGGGGGAAGCTATTGCATGGCACCTTGCCGAGCAATTGGACTTGAAAAAAGATAAAACCAAACGTATTGTATTTAATGCAATTACTAAAAGTGCTGTTCAAAATGCCATTGACAACCCTAGAAGTATTGATTATGATCTAGTCAATGCACAGCAGGCAAGGCGTGTGCTGGATCGAATTGTAGGTTACGAAATATCTCCTATTCTATGGAGAAAAGTAAAAGGTGGTGCTAGTGCCGGTAGAGTGCAATCTGTAGCGGTACGATTGATCGTGGAAAGGGAACAAGAGATCATCGATTTTAAAAGCGATGATTTTTATCGAGTAGATGCTGATTTTGCTACTAAGGATAAGAAAACGGTAAAAGCAAAACTTCCTTCTAATCTTTCTTCTCGTAAGGAAGCAGAAGATTTTTTAGAACTTAATAAAGGAGCTGCATATCATGTTTCTGACTTGGTTAAAAAACCAGCTAAAAAGTCACCGGCTCCACCATTTACAACTTCCACATTACAACAGGAAGCTTCTAGAAAGCTTTCATTTAATGTAAGCCGTACGATGCAACTGGCACAGCGACTGTATGAAGCCGGTCTCATTACATATATGAGAACTGACAGTGTGAACTTAAGTAAGGAAGCAAAGTCTGGGGCTAAAGAAGAAATTGAAAAAGCCTATGGAAAAGACTTCCATATGGAGCGCAACTACAAAGGAAAGTCAAAAGGAGCTCAAGAGGCACACGAGGCGATTCGTCCAACGGATTTCCATTTACACTCAGCCGGTGCAGATCGCGATCAGACCCGTTTGTATGAACTGATCTGGAAACGTGCGATCGCTTCACAAATGAGTGATGCAAAACTAGAGCGTACAAATGTCACGATTGCTGCAGACAAGCACGACAAGAACTTTACTGCCAGTGGAGAGATCGTAAAATTTGAAGGTTTCTTGAAAGTATATCTTGAAAGTACTGATGATGAAGACCTAGAACAAGAAGGCCTCTTGCCAGACTTGAAGAAAGGGCAACCATTAGATAACTTAGGAATTACTGCAACAGAGCGATTTACAAGACCGCCTTATCGTTATACAGAAGCTTCTCTGGTAAAAAAATTAGAGGAATTAGGAATAGGTCGACCATCTACTTATGCTCCAACCATTACGACGATACAAAATCGCAAGTATGTGGAGAAAGGAATAAGCATGGGTGAGGAGCGATCCTACGTGCAACTGGTTCTAAAAAAGGATGCGATTAAGGAAGTAGGACTTTCAGAAACCACAGGAAGCAGTAAAGGAAAATTAATCCCAACGGACGTAGGTCGCGTGGTAAATGATTTTCTAGTAGAGCATTTTAAAAATATACTGGACTACAACTTTACGGCGAGAGTCGAAGAATCCTTTGACAATATTGCAGAAGGAAAAGAGGAATGGACAGACATGATGAACCATTTCTATAAAGATTTTCATCCAACAGTAACTGACGTAGCTGAAAATGCGGAACGAGAAGTAGGGGAGCGTGTTCTAGGGACTGACCCTAAAACAGGCAAACCTATATCGGTAAGATTAGGGCGATTCGGCGCAATGGCGCAAATAGGAACCGTTGAGGATGAAGAGAAGCCTCAATTTGCTAGTTTATTACCTTCGCAATCTTTAAATACCGTTACCCTTGAGGAAGTCATGGACTTGTTTAAACTGCCACGTACAGTTGGGGAATATAACGGTCACCCAGTTGAGGTAAATCAAGGAAGATTTGGACCTTATGTGAAATTCAACGAGAAAACCTTTGTATCTCTAGAAGAAGGTGATGATCCATTGACCCTCACATTTGAACGTGCTGGAGAGCTTATTGCTCAAAAGGAAAAAGCAGATGCTCCTATATATATGTATGATGAGCAGCCTGTTACTAAAGGTGTGGGTAGATTTGGTCCTTTTATTAAATGGGCGGGCATGTTTATCTCAGTCAATAAGAAGTATGATTTTGATAACCTTTCAAATGACGATATTGAAACCTTGATCAAGGATAAAATTCAAAAGGAAAAGGATAAGTTAATCGTTGATTGGGAAGAGGAAGGCATTCGTATTGAAAAGGCTCGATGGGGTAGGCATAATGTGATCAAAGGCAAAACTAAAATTGAGCTAGCCAAAACCATAGACCCTTTGAAAATTACTTTGGAGGAAGCTAAGGAAATGATCGCTAAGAAAGCGCCCAAGAAAAAGACAGCTGCCAAGAAGAAAACCGCAGCTAAGAAAAAAGCACCCGCTAAAAAGAAGACCGCTTCCGCGAAAGCGAAAAAGAAATAAACCTCTATGATATTAGAGTATCTCAAACCTATCAGTGAAACGACAGTCGCACACGCTAGGATTCAGGAACCAAGAACTTTAGGCGAGACCATCCGGCTGCACACAGCACAGGATGGTCTTCCTGATTTAGACAATGCAGATCTTGCAATCATTTCTATTTTAGAAAATCGGAAGGACGCAAATGCTGTATTTCAGGTGGAAAGCCTGGATGGTGTCCGTAGAAAGTTATATGAACTCTTTCCAGGAAACTGGCATGCAGACATTGTAGATTTAGGAGACATTGTTGCAGGAGATCAAGTGGAGGATACGTATTATGTGGTTCGTGAACTCACCACATATTTACTTAAGGAAAATATCTTGCCCATTTTCATAGGTGGAAGTCAGGATTTGATGTATCCTATGTATAGAGCTTTTGATGATTACCGTACCATGATCAATGTGGTCAACATCGATAGTCGATTTGACTTGGGCAACATTGAGATGCCTATCAGTAGTCGAAGCTATGTTGGGAAAATGGTAGCGACTGAACCTTACAATTTATTTAATTACAGCAATTTAGGCTACCAGACTTATTTCAACTCACAAGACGAGATCTCCCTTTTAGACCGTTTGTACTTTGATGCAGTCCGATTAGGGGAGTTGGATTCTGATATAACCATAGCAGAATCCGTTTTAAGAGACGCTGATCTCGTCGGAATTGACATAAAAAGCATCCGATCTGGAGATTTAAATTACGATAAAGGGGACGCAAATGGGTTTCAATCTGCACAGATGTGCCGTTTATCGAGATATTCTGGAATCAGTGATCGATTAAAAGCGTTTGGAGTTTTTGAGATTCCTGCAGGTGATTTTGAGTTGATGTGGAGCGCTGTCTCACAGGTAGTTTGGTACTTTATTGAAGGCTATAATTATCGCAGTAATGAGTATCCAATTGACGTTTCTAATGGCTTTTTAAAATACCAGGTACCCATTGATGATGAGGTACTTACGTTCTATAAGTCTGGCAAAACAGAGCGTTGGTGGATCGAACTTCCATTTATTTCACATGTTAATAATAAACTAAAACAATACACGTTATTACCCTGTGATAAAAAAGATTATCTAGAGGCAACAAATCAAATTTTACCAGAACGCTGGTTGAAAGCTAGACAGAAAAACGAGATATAATCAGACTTAGCAAGCATTTAATAATTACAAACTGAAAGAAAAAAGTTGGCGGTATCAATTCTTTTAGATAGGTTTACCAGCTTAATTCTTAAACCAAAGAGGAACATATTTATGAAAAAGTTACTTATGCTAGTAGCAATTGTCGCTTTTCTTGCCAGTTGTGGTAAAGGGGATAGAGGACAGTTGGTAGGTGTAAAAGGTAAAAAATGGCACCCTGAAAAGCCTTACGGCATGACACTAGTTCCAGGAGGAGCCTTCATTATGGGTAAAGCCGATGATGATATTGCCGCTACATTAAATGCTCCCGCAAAAACCGTTACAGTGACCTCCTTTTACATGGATGAAACTGAGATTACAAATACAGAGTACCGTCAATTTACGGAATGGGTTCGAGACTCTACTTTGAGAATGCGTCTAGCTATTATGGCAGATGATAATGGTTTAACACCCGGAAGTGGTGGAACTGGAGAATTTGCATTTAAAGATGCAGCAGCAAATCCTTCCGTATGGCAACAATATGTTTTAGACAACTATGTAGGCTTAGGTGAAACAGGCTATGAAGGGCGTTACTTAAATTGGGACGAAGAGCTCATTTGGGATACTGAAGATATTCCTGATGAATATTATGCGGAGGCGTACGATTCCATGTATATCCCATATGAGGAGGCTTACAATGGTGTTCGCACCATTGACGTGAATAAATTGATTTATCGCTACTCAGTTCAGGATATTGAAAAGGCTGCTCGTAATCCAGGATTGAAGCGCAAAGACTTTATCAGTCAAAAAGAAGTAAAGGTTTATCCAGATACCACGGTATGGATACGGGATTTCAATTATAGTTACAATGAGCCTATGCACAATGATTATTATTATCATGCCGCATATGATGATTACCCTGTGGTAGGAGTCAATTGGACACAAGCGAAAGCTTTTTGTCAATGGAGAACTAATTATAACAATAGAGATCGCAGACAGCGTAAAAACCTAGAAGATGTTCCAGCTTACCGTTTACCGACTGAGGCAGAATGGGAATACGCCGCTCGCGGTGGTCTAGAAAGTGCGACTTATCCATGGGGAGGTCCTTATGCAAAGAACGATCGTGGTTGTTTTATGGCAAACTTTAAGCCATTACGTGGTGATTATGCAGCAGATCAAGCATTATACACTGTAGAGGCAGAGTCTTACGAGCCTAACGATTACAACTTATATAATATGTCTGGTAACGTTGCAGAATGGGTCAACTCTTCCTATGAACCTGGAGCTTATGAGTACATGTCTACCATGAACCCAGTTGTCAATGACGAGAGCAACATGCGCAAAGGCGTTCGAGGTGGATCTTGGAAGGACGTTTCTTATTTCTTGGAAGTAGGCACGAGAGATTATGAGTACCAAGATTCTGCAAGAAGCTATATTGGTTTCAGAACCGTTCAGTCTTATGTTGGAACAGATGTGACTCTTAACGCATCTACCAACTAGTAACATCACCAACCATCATTCATTAACTATCATTTAATCATTAATTAAGTACATTTTCTAATGGCACAATCTAAAACAACAAAGAAATTATTTAACATGGCCTATGGTCTAGGGGCATCCATCGTTATCATCGGTGCACTTTTCAAAATCCTTCACTGGGAATTGCCACTAGGATTTGCAACCTTAACAGGTGGTACTCTTTTGGCTATAGGACTTCTTACTGAGGCGGCTATTTTTGCCATTGCAGCCTTTGAACCAGTGGATGATGATATAGACTGGTCCATTGTATATCCAGAACTTGCTGGTGGTCCCGCTTCCGCGAAAGCGAAAACTACAGTAGTTGAAGAACAAGAGGCACAAGGGATGTTGTCTCAAAAATTAGACGCTATGTTGAAAGACGCTAAAGTGGATGCCGCTTTGATGGAAAGTCTAGGAACCAGCATACGTAGCTTTGAAGGAGCAGCCAAAGGAATGGCTCCAACAGCTGAAGCGATGTCATCTACTAAAAAATACTCTGAGGAAATGGCACTTGCTGCCGCCCAGATGGAATCCTTGAACAGTTTGTATAAAGTACAAGTAGAAAGTACAGCAAGACAAGCAGAGGTAAATGAGCAAGTAGCTCAAAATGCAGGTCGTCTTAAAGATCAAATGGAGGGTCTAGCAAATAACTTAAGCAGCCTCAATGGCGTTTATGGAAACATGCTAGGAGCCATGAAAGGATAATTAGTAATAAATAATATTCTCACAAACACCACTAATTAAAGTATTATGGCAGGAGGACAAGGCCCAAGGCAGAAGATGATTAACCTAATGTATCTGGTTTTTATCGCTATGCTAGCCCTAAACATGAGTAAAGAGGTTCTAACTGCTTTCGGTCTTATAGAAGAAAGTGTCGCAGAAAACAATGCGAACTTAGAAGTTAGAAACGAAGCATCTTTTGCAGCTTTAGCAGCAAAAGCTCAAGAACAACCTAAACAATATCAAGAAGCAGCTGAAGCTGCTGCAAAAGTTACTGAAATCAGCGAACAGTTTGATAGCTACATCGCAGGTATTAAAGCGGAAATGATGGCTACTGTAGATCCTGAAAATCAGGATGACTTTCAATCTCAGGACAAAACAGACTTTTTAGATACTAAGTTTTTTCAGGGAGATGGTCTATCAGCTGACGGTAAAGAATTCATCCAGCAAATGGATGCGTACCGCAATGGTATGATTGCCGCTCTTCCAGAGAATGGTTATGACGATCTGAAGGCAGATATCAAAGATAAATTTGATACAAGTGATGTTCCATCGGTTAGAAGTGAACCGGATAGTGAAAAAATTAGCTGGTTGAACTGGCGATTTGAAGGCTTTCCGCTAATTGCTTCTAAAACCAACTTGACTCAAATGCAAAACGAGATCAAAAATGCTGAGGCAGATGTTTTAGGACAGTTGCTGCAAGGTGAATTAATCGAGATTGCATCCATGAATAACTACACATCTATTGTAAACCTGGAGAAAGGAGCATTTTTCAATGGGGAGAACGTCAAAGGTGAAGTAGTTCTGGGACGTTATGACGATAACATGAAGCCTACTAAAGTGGTCATCAATGGAGCTGAAGTTCCTGCAAGCCAAATCCAAAATGGACGAGTGATGTTGAACTTTGGCGCGGGTGCCGTAGGTGATAAAGTCATCAAAGGTGAAATGACATTCATGGAAAATGGGACAGAGGTTAAGATCCCTATAGAGCAAAAGTACTCAGTGATAGGAAGACCTAATTCTGCTACCATCAGCGCAGATAAAATGAATGTGGTTTATCGTGGAGTTGATAACCCGATGACGATATCATTTGCAGGTGTGGATCCTAGTAAAGTATCCGCTAGTGCCCCAGGATTGAGTGCGCGTGGTGGTTCTAGTTACATGATGAAACCAACAGGTGGAGCCGAAGTAAAAATTAACGTGACTGCAACATTACCTGATGGTTCTACTTCGCCAGATTCAAAAGTTTTCCGTATTAAAGATCTTCCTAATCCAACTGGGTTAATAAGTGGAGAGTTTGATGGAGTTCGTAAAAACAGAGCGAACTTAGCAATATCAACTGTATCTGCTGCGTTCTTAGATTTCGACTTTGACTTGACACCTACCGTAACTGAGTTTATCCTCAAAGTCCAAGGGCAGCCAGGTATTAAAGTTTCAGGTAATAAACTAAGTCCAGCAGCACAAAGTGCCTTGCAACGTGCGCCTCAAGGCTCTATTGTACAAATAGCACAAATTAAAGCAACAGTACCTGGAGTACGTTTAAAAGCGGTAACACCAGTATCTGTAGAGCTTACAGACTAATTGAAATAATACACAACACATGAATAAAGTGGTAGCCTTTTTTGCAGTAGTTTTCCTTTGTGGATTGACTCAGGCACAAAACAATATTCTAAACGCCAAATCTTTTGAAGAGATAGGCGAGAAAACGCTGGAGCAAGTAATTAATGATAATGACAAACCATTACCCTATGGTTTTGTTGGAGATCGTGATATCTTGTGGGAACGTAACGTTTGGGAAAAGATTGATCTTGATGAGAAAATCAACTTTCCATTGTACTACCCTATAGATACTAACTTTGTAGGTTCTAACAGAAGGTCTTTGTTTCATGTGATCACTAAAGCCGCCGCAGAAGGCAAGGTGAATCTATACTCTGATAGTTATGGAAATACAAAGAAGAATTTTACAGAAATCGGAAGTAGTTTGAAAACCGTAGATACTTCAGATGCTGGTATTACGATTTACAATCAAACTGGAAGTGTTCCTGCAGAGTATATCACTACAACTACTGTCAATGCAAATATGGTGAAGGAGTACCACATCCGTGGGGTATGGTATTTTGACAGCCGCCAGGCGGAATTGAAATATCGTATGATTGCCATAGCACCAGTAACTCCAGATGTCAACTTCCTGGATGATCCACAAGGTGTGGAGCTGTTTTGGGTTTTCTATCCTGAATTGAGGGGAATCTTACATGAAGCCAAAGTATTTAATGAGAAAAACTCAGCCCGTCCGTTGACTTTTGACCACTTGTTGAATTCACGACACTTCAACGCAACGATTTATAAGATTGACAATGTTCAAGGGGATCGTCAAATTGAAAGTTATATCGCTGACAATTCTATGATGCAACTCTTAGAGTCTGAACGATTGAAAGAGATCATCAGAAACTTTGAAATAGACATGTGGAACTATTAAGTTCACTACAATAACAAATTAAAAGCCTTGCGGAAGCAAGGCTTTTTTTATGAATGGAAGTAACTACTTTTGAACTATGAAAGATGTGATAATAGTTGGCGGAGGACTCGCAGGGACAACCCTGGCCTGGCAATGGCATTTGCAGGGCAAATCCATTCAATGGTTTGCAGATGATGAGCCAGCATCAAGCCATGTAGCTGCAGGTGTTTTCAATCCTATGGTGCTCAAAAGATTCAGTCCGGTCTGGAATGCTCAAGAGCAACTCAATCTGTTTTTTCCCTTTTTTACAAGAGTTCAAGATTACTTAGGCAACAGACTGATTCATCTAGTGCCTATCTGGAGGCGTTTTCACGATACTAAAGAACGTTCAACCTGGATGCGTAAGTCTGTTAGAGAAGATCTCGCAAACTTTATGCAAACAACTCCAGTGGACGAAGAGTGTAATGGTATTCTAGCGGCGAATGGATTTGGCCTGGTAAACCATTCAGGATGGCTCGATGCTCAAGCATTTATTACTCAATCCATGACCTTTTTCCAAAATCGAGGGGAGTTTACTAAGGCTTCCTTTATTCACGCAAAGCTTTTAATTGAAGAAAGTGGTGTTGCCTATGGAGATTACCAGTCAAGACATGTGGTGTTTGCTGAAGGTATGAAGATAATTTTCAACCCCTGGTTTGAGGACCTTCCTATGCAGGGAAATAAAGGAGAAGTTTTGATCATCAAATGTCCTGGGCTGCAGCTCAATCAAATCATCAAATCCTCGGTGTTTTTGATGCCTTATAAGGAAGACTTATTTTGGGTAGGAGCCACATACGACCGCGACTATGAAACTGATGCACCTTCCGCGGAAGCGAAATCATTTTTAATAAATAAACTAGAAACCTTTCTCAAATTGCCTTACGAGATTGTCTATCATAAAAGTGGTATACGTCCTACGACCATTGATCGCAGACCTTTTGTAGGTACTCATGCACAGCATAAGAATATTCACGTATTCAATGGTATGGGCAGTCGGGCTTCATTAGTCGCTCCATGGGCCGCAGAGCAATTGTTCCAGTATATTTATGAAGATCAAGAACTACCAGCTGAAATGGACGTATCAAGATTCCGCAGCTAACTTTTGGCTTTAGCAGGATCGTAATCAAGAAAGAGATTGATCCAGATATTGCGGGAGAGTCGTATAACAACGGGCATACCTAAAACGAGGATCGCCATTATCAGGAAAAAGATATTCAAACGGCTCATGTCAAAGAGAAAATAAGTGATAACAAATGTGGCAATCGCAAGCGCCACACCTATACCATAGCTCACATACATTGAGCCATAGAAAAAACTAGGCTCCATCTTGTATTTAGTACGACAGTTAGAGCACCTTTCGTGCATCTCCTGTGTTTTTTTGAAATTATATAAGTTGCTGCTGGTGTACATAGATTCCTCCTGGCACACTGGACACGTACCCGTGAAAATACTGTAGATTTTCGTTCCTTTTAGCATAATAAAACTTTAGCGTTCATCGGGATAGACGCATCTTTGCAAAGATACAAAATTGCTATGCTTAACATTCACGATTTGCACGTCAGCTTTGGCGGTGAACCACTTTTTGAAGAAATAACTTTTAGGCTCAATGCGGGTAATCGCGTGGGTTTGATAGGTAAAAACGGTGCTGGAAAGTCTACCATGCTCAAGGTGATTGCAGGTGATATTCCAGCAGATCAAGGTTCGCTGGCTATTGAAAAAGAAGTGAGTATAGGCTTTTTGCGTCAAGATATTGATTTTGAGCAAGGGAGAACGGTGTTAGAAGAGGCATATACCGCTTTCGCGAAAGCGAGATCCATAGAAGCTCAAATGGAAGACATCAACCATGCACTAGCGACAAGAACAGACTATGAGAGCGACAGCTACATGGAGTTGATCCAGTCCATAGGAGATTTGACCCACGAGTACGAGATTATAGGTGGGTATCAATACAAAGGGGAAACCGAAAAGATCTTGAAAGGCTTGGCCTTTAAACCAGAACAATTTGACAAACTAACGGATGAACTGTCTGGTGGATGGCGCATGCGTATTGAGCTGGCCAAATTACTGCTTGAAAAACACGACATCCTATTGCTGGATGAACCTACCAACCACCTGGATATAGATTCCATCCTCTGGCTGGAAGGCTTTTTACAAACCTATCCTGGAGCGGTCGTTATCGTGAGTCACGATAAAATGTTCTTGGACAATGTTACGAATAGAACCATAGAAATCAGCCTGGGTCGTATTTACGATTACCCAAAACCTTATACTAAATTCCTTGCCCTGCGAGCAGAATTGCGAGAGCAGCAAGCTGCAACCGCAAAAAACCAACAGAAGGAAATTGAGCGTACGGAAAAGCTAATTGAAAAATTCAAAGCCAAAGCTAGTAAAGCCACCATGGCGCAATCGTTGGTCAAGAAGCTGAACCGCATGGATGTGGTCGAGGTGGATCAGGTCGACAATGCGGCCATGAACATCAACTTTACACAGTCCATACAACCAGGAAAAATCGTCTTAGAAGTTGATAAAATACAAAAATCCTATGCTGACAAAAATGTCTTGCGTGGGGTTGACTTGATGGTAGAACGCGGTACCCGACTGGCTTTTGTAGGTCAGAATGGTATGGGAAAATCCACACTTGCTAAAATTATAGTAGGTGACATACAGGAATACGGCGGTGATGTCAATCTGGGTCATAACGTGCAACTGGGCTACTTTGCACAAAATCAGGCAGAGTATCTGGATGGTGAAAAAACCGTTCTCGATACCATGATCGACTCGGCAGACGATTCCAACCGAGTAAAAGTTCGGGACATGTTAGGTTCGTTCCTGTTTAGAGGCGATGAAGTTGAGAAAAAAGTCAAGGTGCTTAGTGGTGGAGAGCGCAATCGATTGGCACTATGTAAACTATTGCTACAACCTTTCAATGTGCTCATCATGGATGAGCCTACCAACCATTTGGACATTCAATCAAAGAACGTTTTGAAGCAGGCCTTGATTAAATTTGAAGGCACATTAATTGTCGTTTCTCACGACCGGGAATTTTTACAGGGCTTGACAGACTTGGTGTACGAGTTCCGCGATCACAAGTTGCATGCTTACCTCGGCGATATTGATTACTATCTAGAGCAACGCAAGGCTCGTGACATGCGAGAGATTGAAAAGAGCACAGTGTTTGAGGGAGATTCGCTTTCGCGAAAGCGAACAAACGACAATTCAAAACCATCTTTTGAGCAGCAGAAAAAGCTAAAATCGTTGAACAACCGCCTATCCAATGCCGAATCTGAAATCAACAAACTCGAAAGAGAAGTTGAAAAAATGGATGCTGAGCTTGCTGCAGATTATGACAAAACAGCGGCAGATCCTAAGTTCTTTGAACGTTACAAAGCAAAGAAGAAAAACCTGGACGAATGGATGCAAAAGTGGGAGAGCGTCTCTGTTGAAATTGATGCCATAAATTGAGGTGTGGGAATAATGCTTGTACCCACATCTTTAAGATTTTCTTAACGATCGCGGTAAGGTGCTCCTGTAGTTTTGCAATAACTGAATTTCAGTACATTCCATATTTTTTATCATGCGTAAGATCATATTAATTATTCTAGCCGTCGTTATCATCGCTGGCGCTGCCGTAGGTGCTAAGCTGATTATTGATAGCAAAACGGCTCCTAAACCTAAAGCGGTGAAGGAAGTCAAAATTGTGACTACAGATACGATCCAGAATTCTACCATACCTATCGTTATTCCTGCTAATGGAAACCTACAGGCAAAACGTCGTGTGGAGTTGTATGCGGAAGTTACCGGTGTGTTCAGGTCTACAGGCAAATTATTCAGAACTGGTCAAGAGTATCGAGCGGGAGAAACTCTGATTTCTATTGACAACACTGAGTTTTACTCTCAAGTACGTAGTTCTCGTAGCACGCTTAACAATCAGATCACGGCGATCATGCCTGACTTGAGATTAGACTATCCAGAATCTTACCCGCAATGGCAAGCCTATTTGGACAAATGGAATATGAATACCTATACTCCAGCCCTGCCGGAGCCATTGAGTGATAAAGAGAAATATTTTGTTACAGGAAGGAATATTTATACGACTTATTACAATCTTAAAAATCTAGAAAACCGATTGGGTAAGTACCGCATTACCGCACCGTTCTCGGGTGTACTAACAGATGCATTGGTGACGGAAGGAACTTTAGTGCGCAACGGGCAACAACTAGGAGAATTTATACAGCCTGGTAGTTATGAAATGCAAGTTTCTATAAGCGCTGAGTTTGCCGACTTATTGCAAATAGGAGAGGAGGTAAGCTTGAAAAATATTTCAGGGACTAAAACATATCAAGGCACAGTGACTCGTGTCAATGCAAAAGTGGATCAATCATCTCAAACCATTACTGTCGTGATTGAAGTAAATGATGCTGAGTTGAAAGAAGGTATGTATTTAACGGCAAACCTTGATGCACAGCAAATAGAAAATGCGGTCGAATTGGATCGCAGCTTATTGCAAAATGGCAATGGGATATTTGTGATTGAGGAAGGAAAACTGGTTTTGAAAAAAGTTTCTCCAGTGTACTATTCGGATAAAACGGTTGTTTTAAAAGGTTTAGAAAATGGAACTGTGATTGTTTCGCAATCCATCTCTGGCGCCTATGAAGGAATGCTTGTAAAAACGGAGGAGCAAGCTGCTGGCAATAAAAAAGCAGAGAATACTACTGAAGAAAAGGCAAGCTAATGAGGTCAGTTATAAGTTACTTCATCAGGCATCATGTGGCAGTTAACGTAGTCATCGCAGCCTTTACCATTTTTGGTATTCTAGGCATGCTCTCCTTAAAGTCATCTTTTTTTCCACTGGTAGAATCTAAAGTTATCACCATCAATGTGGTGTATCCGGGAGCATCTCCTCAGGAAATTGAAGAAGGTGTCGTTCTCAAGATCGAGGATAATTTAAAAGGAATTGAAGGAATAGATAGGGTCACATCTGCCTCAAGAGAAAACTCAGGGTCGATTACCGTTGAGATTTTGAAAGGCTACAACATCGACTTTATGCTACTGGAAGTCAAAAATGCGGTGGATCGAGTGCCTTCATTTCCTATTGGAATGGAACCTCTGGTAGTCGCCAAAAGAGAAGAATCTAGACCAACAATTACTTTTGCTTTAAGCGGTACGAATGTGCCATTAAACACTCTAAAACAACTCGCTCGAGATGTTGAAAATGATTTGCGAGGAATTGATGGTATTTCGCAAATCTCAATCACGGGTTATCCTGCTGAGGAGATTGAAATTGCAGTCAATGAAAATACGTTACTAGGCTATAATGTTACTTTTCAAGAGGTGGCGACCGCAGTGGCAAATTCTAATATCCTAACCACCGGTGGTAATATCAAAACTGATGTTGAGGAGTACTTGATACGAGCAAATAATCGTTCCTATTACGGCGACGAATTGAATTATATCCCAGTGCGCACACGGCCCGATGGAACTACAATTTTCCTCAAGGATGTGGCTACTGTTCGAGATCGCTTTTCAGAATCTCCAAATGCCACTTACTTTGATGACGAGCGCGCAGTAAATATTACAGTGACCAGCACAAATGCGGAAGATTTGATTGATAGTGCAGACAAGGTCAAAGAATACATAGAGAAATACAATCAACGCTCCACAAATGTGCAGTTGAACGTCGTTCGGGATTTGTCTATCACATTGAATCAACGTACCGCCTTGCTTACAGAGAATGCCATCATTGGTATGTTGCTAGTGCTGTTATTTCTTTCCGTTTTCTTGAATACCAGACTTGCGTTCTGGGTAGCTTTTGGTTTACCTATTGCTTTTCTGGGGATGTTCATTTTTGCTGGACAGTTTGACGTCACCATCAATGTACTTTCCTTATTTGGAATGATCATCGTCATAGGTATTTTGGTAGATGATGGAATTGTAATTGCTGAAAATATTTACCAGCATTACGAGGATGGTAAAGATCCAGTAGAAGCAGCTATCGACGGAACGATGGAGGTGATCCCGCCTATTTTAAGTGCGATCATCACCACGATATTAGCATTCTCTACATTCCTGTTTTTAGATGGGAGAATTGGGGAATTCTTTAGTGAGGTATCGGTCATTGTTATTTTAACCTTATTGGTTTCATTAGTAGAAGCGCTGATCATTCTGCCGGCTCACTTAGCGCATTCAAAGGCACTAAAACCTAGGTCAGAAGTTCCCAAGACAGGAATCGCTAAAGCATTTCAGAAAATGCGAGTGGTGAATGAGTATGGTGACAAGACAATGAATTGGATGCGGGATAAGATCTATGCTCCAGCATTGCGTTTCACCCTAAAAAACCAATTCTTGACTTTTTCATTTTTCGTGGCTGCGTTGTTGCTTACTGTTGGATCTGTTGGCGGTGGTATCATTGGGGTAACACTGTTTCCACAAATATCCAGTGATCAAGTTTCTGTAACTCTAGAGATGCCAAATGGTACGGCAGAGTCGATAACAGATTCTTTGATCTCATCTATACAGCAAAAAGCTCAAATCGTCAATAAAGAATTGACGGAAGAATATTTGACTGACGAGGAGTATGGGGACAGCGTCATGCTATTTGAAAATATCATCAAATCTCAAACCTCTTCCTCCTCGGCTAACTTATCCATCAACTTGTTACCAGGAGAGACCCGACCAGAAGCCTTGACTTCTCCCATAGTAGCGAATAGGTTGCGAGAGTTGGTAGGCGTTATTCCTGGAGCGGAGACTTTGACATTTGGATCAGGAGGAAATTTTGGAGGGAGTCCAGTTTCCGTCTCATTATTGAGTAACGACATCAACGAACTAAAAGCGGCTACAGAGGATTTTAAAGAGATCTTAAGTCAGAACCCGTTGTTGAAAGATATAGAAGACAATGACCCTGCAGGAATCAAAGAAATCAAGCTGGAATTGAATGACAACGCCTATGCATTAGGATTGAATTCCCGATCAGTGATGAGCCAGGTGCGATCTGCGTTTTTTGGACAGGAAGCACAGCGATTCCAGCGAGGTCAGGATGAGATACGTGTTTGGGTGCGTTACGAGCGAGATAATCGCAACAGCATCAAGGATATGGACGAGTTGCGTATTGCTACACCTAGCGGCGATCGCGTGCCTTTAAGGGATATTGCAGACTACACAATTGAACGTGGCGATGTAGTCATCAACCACTTAGAAGGGCGCAGAGAAATTTTAATAAGCGCTGACCTAAAGGATCCCAACCAAAGTGCTACAGATGTGCTGACTGATATTCAAGAGAATATCATACCAGAACTACAGAAAAAATACCCGACGATTTCACCTAATTATTTGAGTGGTCAAGCCAGAGAAGCTGAAAAGATCTCCAGTAGCGCCAGCTTCATATTCCCACTAGTTTTATTGATAATCTATTTTGTGATCGCCTTCACTTTCCGCAGTGGGACGCAGCCCATCATGTTGATTTTATTGATTCCATTCAGTTTTATTGCCGTGGCATGGGGACACTGGATCCATGGTTTCCCAGTGAATATATTAAGTATGTTGGGAATCATAGCCCTGATAGGAATTATGGTGAATGACGGGCTTGTGCTTATAGGTAAATTCAACTCCTTAATACGTGAGGGCAGAGATTTTGACGAGGCCTTATATGAAGCTGGGAAAAGCCGTTTTAGGGCAATTTTCTTAACTTCATTAACTACAGTGGCTGGATTAGCACCCTTACTATTAGAAAAGAGTCGTCAGGCACAATTCTTAAAACCTATGGCGATCTCCATTTCTTATGGTATAGCAATCGCAACCGTACTAACTTTACTGCTTTTACCCTTGTTTCTCAGTTTTGGGAACAACAGTAAAGTCTGGATCCACTGGTTGAGAACTGGAGAGAAAATTGACAAGACTTCTGTTACCAGTATCGCTAAGGAGCAAAAAGCATTAGAAGAATTTGAAGAAAAAAGTGATGAATAAAAAGCTACTGATAAGCAGTGTTGTGGTGGTTTTTTTCGCTTTCGCGAAAGCGTACTCACAACAAACATTAAACAGCGTTTTGCAAAAGAACGAGGCCGTTCAAAACATGCTGGAGAATAACTATGATATTCTCATCAATCGCAATCGTCTTGAAGTTGCGGATAATAATCAAAGTATCCTGAATAGCGGCTATTTACCTAGCGTGACTGGTACTGCGGGAGCGAACTATAGCAATACGGACAGTCGGACTGAATTTGGAACGACCGCAGATAGCACGGGTGCCATCTTACCGCCCAGGAGGCCGGTAGTTTTAAATGATCAGATTGCAAGGCGTTATAATGCAAGTATAGGAGTGGATTATTTGCTCTTTGATGGTTTAGGTAGGTTTTACAACTACAAGATCTTAAAAGAACAATACGACTTGACTGATCTAGAGGTAAGACAAGTAATTGAGAGTACTACGTTACAATTGATGAGTGTTTATTATGAAGTAGCCCGACTTACGGAAAACCTTTCAGTCTTTGAACAAACATTACAAAACACCAAAAAGAGAGAAACCCGCGCGCAATATCAATTTGAATACGGTCAGGTGAATAAGCTAGAAGTTCTCAATGCCCAGGTAGACATTAATACGGATAGCATTACTGTTTTAAACGCTCGCCAAAATCTTGAAAATGCAAAGAGAGATCTCAACCTGGTAATGAATCGTGAAATAAACGCAACTGCATTTACCGTTGACACTTTAGTGGTGCTTAAGCCAGAGCTTGAAATTATCAGTTATTTGAATGAGGTAGAGGATAATGTTCGGCTGATGATTTCTCGCAGTAATGTGCAAATACGGGAATGGGATATCAATACCACTAAAGCATTACTACTTCCTAGAGTAGGACTAAGTGGGAATTACGGCTGGAATAGGTCAGAGGATCCGCAAAGCCCATTTTTTCCGTCTCGAACTGGTACTAGCGATGCTCTTAACCTAGGCGCTACACTTACTTGGAATATTTTTGATGGTGGAAGATCCATAACAGGATTGGAAAATTCTAAAATCACGGCGGAAAATGAAAGACTACGACTGGAGCAAACGGAGAAGCAAGTCATGCGAGATATTGCCAATGCACGTGGTGATTATGAGAATGCACTAGCCATCTATCGTCTTCAAACCCAGAATGTGGAGACGAATCGAAATAACTTCAGTAGATCTGAGGAACAATATCGTCTAGGTCAGATCACTAGTATTGTTTTACGTCAGGCACAAATCAACCTTGTGAACGCCCAAACCACTCAAAACCTTGCAAAGTACAATGCTAAACTTGCCGAACTTCAACTTTTGCAACTGGCAGGTGAGTTAATGAATCAAGAATTATGATAGAGCATTTCTTCTCGTGTCCTCATTGCTGGCAAGAGATTTCTATGCTGCTTGATCCAGCTTATTCACAAACCTATGTAGAGGATTGCGAGGTGTGTTGTAATCCCATTGAACTGTCAGTCGTTTTTGAAGAAGGGGAACTCACTGCTTTTGAAGCCAGGGAATTAGGACAATAAAAAAGCCGCTCTATAGCGGCTAATTATTTTCTATAATTTGAAATCTAGTCGTTTATATGCGCTGCAACATCTTCCAGTCGCTTTATTTGATTTACAGTGCTTTGAATTTCATCTTTTTGAGCTTCTAGAACGCTCACTACAGTTTGTGGTAACTCCTCACGGTGCTTCAACACTTCCGAGTATTCTTCAATAGCAGCTTGTTCACCTCTCAAACATTCTTCTAGAACGGTTTCATCTTTATTACCGCTTAAGGCAGCTTTAATGTTCATCCAGCTGCGGTGAAGATCTCCTTTTACACTGCCATCAAATTCTGGTGACTCATTCATGCCTTTCATTTCACCTGTAATGCTAGCTGCGTATCGGGTACGTTTTGCTCCCTGCTGTGCAAACCATCTTTTCAAGTCTACATTCTCAACTACTTCAGATGCGTTTGCGTATCCTCTTTGAGCATCATAAGTCTTTTCTAATATGCTGTTGAGGTATTGTTCAGTTTTTACTTTGGAGTCCATAATAGTTCATTTTACTTAAAAATAATAGGTAATGGTTTGATCCTCTGCCAAGTTCTTGTGATTTGAGATTTGTTTAACGAAACTCCTCAATGAAAAATGATAAAAAGTTGTGGAGATTGTGAAAAGGTCGTATATTTGCCGTCCATATCGCGGGATAGAGCAGTAGGTAGCTCGTCGGGCTCATAACCCGAAGGTCACTGGTTCGAGTCCAGTTCCCGCTACTAGTAAAAAGCCGATTCATTTCTGAATCGGCTTTTTTGTCTTAAAAATGTCCAGTCCTATATTACCTGAATCGATAATTTAGGACGGGACAGTACTTAAAAAATATTTTATAGGGATTGTTTTTAATCGTTAATTATTTTCCCTCACCTAAAAAAAACTGCCCATAGGCAGCTTTTATCATAATAGATGATAGCAATTCTTTAATTGCCAGAACTCAATGAATAGCTGCCATCGCCATTAAAAGAAGTCAGGGTAATAGTAACCGACCATGCACCTGCCACTCCTGCCTGAGTAACACCTGAAAAGGAATCGGGTTCCGTATTTCCATTTAAACTTCTGTTGAGAACAACTGTTCCGTTGGCGTCTCTAACTGTTAAATTAAAAGTTCCCTCTGCGGTTGAAGTAATATCTGAATTATAATCCGCAGTTGCCGCATTATTAGTCCAAGCAATTGTTCTGATTCCATTTCCACCATTTCCGGTAAAATCACCGCCTATGTCACCAGACGGCCCTTCATTTACTGTGATAGTAGCAAATAAATCGTCATCATCTGAACAGGATATGAATGCGAAGGTTAATGCAATGAATGATTGTTAAAATTCTAAAATACTTTAGACTCATTTTTTTCATTTTTATTCTATTTAATTATTGTTTCAAAGATAGAGAACTCCTCAACCTGTTTTAAATTTTTAATTTGTGATTTCCAATTCTGTGGCTATATCCAGACCGTCAGCAACGATATCAAAAATATTGCTGTTTTGGGTTTCACTGATTACGATGACCCCATTTACATCTTTTGTAGCGTTTGCCATAAGTTCAGCAGTTACTCCAATGAACCAAACAGATGGGTCAAAGGTTATTTCAGCGATGGTTGACTGACTTTGTGTAAAAGTGATGGTGCCTTCTCTTTCAACCTCGAACGTCTCACCAGAATTAAATTCAAAGCGAACAGGATGAACTGTTTCATCGCGAGCAGTATAGATACCGTTTAAAACAACAGAGGGAGAATCAGACTCATCTAACAGTTCTATCTCTACTTCTACCTCTTGGTATGTTCCTGCAGGTATAGCGATGGGTCTGATATCTGGCGTAGGAATTCCTGTGGCAAAGTCGATAACCACAACTCCTTCTAGTTCAAACTCTATTGAGGTAGAATCATTTTGGGTTTCGGCCTCATATGCCATCGAAGTCAAAGTGATGAACCCATCATTGAAAACGAAACTACTATGAGAACTCTTTTCCATGATGTTGCTTGCTTGAGCTTGAGTGTCAAAAGAGTTTACTGTTTTGAAACTTACGGAAAGTACAGGCTGATCTGATGATTCGTCTGAACTACATGCAGATACTCCTATTATTAAAGATGCTGCAAGAATTTTAAAAATTGATTTTTTCATGATTTATTATTTAGGGTTTGTTTTTATTGTTTTCACTGTTTGATTATTTAATTACAGCTGTCACTTTTAAATACTAATTCGTCATCTCCTGCCTGGAGTTCAAATTCAGTTTCTCCAGATTCCTGTTCTATCTCGTGCAAGATCCAGGAACGATTGAAGTCAGTTAGATCAGGAATGTTTATGTTAAAACTTATGTTGTTGCCTGTACCAGATGTGGACCAGGTTCCAGCAATGGTGTTTCCATTGTTTGTTACGGTAATTGTTCCATTTGATTCAAACGAAAAAATATAATCAACATATTGGTCTTCAAGGTCTACATCATCTAGTTCTAATTCTTCGACAGTCCAGTCCGCACAATTAGTTAAGATAGATTCGAAACCGCTAGTAGTACAATCATCACAATCATCATCATTGTAGTCGTAATCATCATCCTCATCACAATCGTCTTCATAATTATCAATCGCTTGTTCTAGCTCATTAAAGTTATTGACAACAATCTCGCTGCCATCGGAAATAATAATACTGATGGGAAAGTCAAAGCCTACTAGATCATCTTCATCGAGATCATCTATAAAATCATAAAGCTCATTATCACTATTAAAAGTTAGAGTGGCAATGATCTCGTTATTAGAATTAAAAACGGATGCGGTCACAGGATAAACGAAGTCGATACACTCTATGTCATCATCTTCTTCATTTTCACCATTGCAATCGTCTGCATAATCTTCTAACTCACCTAAACTGTTGACCTCAATTCTGGTAAAGTCTGCCAGAATTATAGTGATAGGAAACGTAATTTCGACAATGTCATCATCATCATCAAATTCGTCTAAAAGATCTTCAAGGTCTTCATAATTGCTAATCTCGGTGATCGTCAAAACGATACCGTTGACGGTAACCGTTACGGGTAGTTGAATGGTAAAACAGTTTGCGTTGTAGATGATATTGTCTGTAGAACCATCATTCTTTGCCACTCTTTTAATTTTGTTTGCCAAAACCGAATTAGCAATCAAGGTGGTTTCTTCTGGTGGATCAATACTCAAATCGTCTTCAGTTCTACAAGAAGTTGTGATTAGGAATAAGCCTAATACTGCGTATACTATCGATTTACATGTTTTCATGATGAAATGATTTTATGGAATGAGAAAAATTTAAATAATCCTAGTTACTAAAAGAACTTAAATAACCCTCCTCTATAATTAAAACAACTACATTTTCAAATGTCCCAAAAATTTCTACTTTTTTTTATTCCTACCTTTCTACTCTGAAATCAAAAAAACTAGTAGTTGGCAAAATCACTATATCAAAATATTTGCGATAAACAACACTTTTCAAAACTCTATGAAAAGTATGCTCAAAGTCTTAGTAATATCTTGTTTTATAAATATGGAGCCTTATTAAATCCATCTGATAAAGTACAAGATGCTTATATAAAGTTATGGGAGAACTGTGCTAAGGTTGCTCCAGAGGCTGCAAAAACTTACTTATATACGGTGGCAAATAACATGATGCTCAATGAAGTCAAGCATCAGAAAGTGGTCTTGAAACATCATCAAGTAAAGCCTAAAGATTATACGAATGAGTCTCCAGAATTTGTGTTGCGCAAAAAGGAGTTTTCAGAACGCTATGAAACTGTTTTGGCAAATTTAAAAGAAGAGGATCGGGTTGCCTTTCTTATGAGCAAGGTGGACGGTAAAACCCATAAAGAAATTGCAGCACTATTAGGTGTTACAAAAAAAGTTGTGGAACATCGTATTTACGCTGCCTTTAATAAGCTAAAAGATGAACTAGAAGAGCTTAGAGGAAAATAAGTTAGGGATAATACTACAGTTAGTTGTTTTATAAGTAGTACAGATAGTTATGGACAAAGAATACTTAATAAAGAAGTGGTTAGAAAACGACTTGTCAAAAGCAGAAGCTAAGGCTTTTGCCGCTTTAGAGGATGCAGCATGGTATGAGGAGATTGTTGAACATGCGCAAGGTTTTAGTGGCGAGCACCACGCTAGAGTACTCCCATTTGAAGCATTGGAAAATAAAATTACCGGTCAAAAATCATCATCCTGGAATTGGCTAAAAATAGCCACCCGCATTGCTGCCGTCTTTGTTATAGCTTTTGGACTATATATGGTGTTCGATAACGATGATATAAAAACATTCCAGACAAATTACGCACAGGTAGAAACAATTAGGCTACCAGATAATTCTGAGATAAAATTAAATGAGCTCTCCCGGCTGGAGTACAACGCTTCAACATGGGATGAGAAACGAGAATTAGATCTGGAAGGAGAAGCTTTTTTTGATGTAGAAAAAGGGAAACGCTTTGACGTAAATACTATGTATGGTACCATCAGCGTGTTAGGGACACAATTTAATGTGAGTGCGCGAGATAGTATTTTTAGTGTGATTTGTTATGAAGGATTGGTGCAGGTGTTTCATGATAACACCACTACTAAGCTTCCAGCTGGTAAAGCCTATCGCGTGAAGAATGGAGTTTCAGAAACATTTGATGTCGCTGTGATCCAGCCAGAATGGTTGCAAAACATGAAGGTTTTTGATCAAGCAAGTGTAGAAGAGGTCTTTGCCGCTTTAGAGGCGCATTACAACATAAAAATCACGCTAGAGAATATAGATAAATCCATGTTATTCACTGGTGCGTTCGAGCTTGATAACCTGGACAATGCATTAATGGCTATTACCCAAAGTCTAAATTTGACCTATCAAAAGACGAGTAAAACCCAGGTTGTTGTAACTAATGCTCAAGAATAACTGGCTCCATATTATTTTATTTGTTTGTTTTTTCTGGTCATTTAAGACCGCAGGGCAAACTTCGGGAGAAAAGATTGCGCTTAAAGAGGCGCTCCATATCTTGTCTGAGCAATTTCAAGTTCAATTCAACTATCAAAGTGAATTAGTAGAAGGAATAAGGGTAGTTCCGCTTTCGCGAAAGCGAACACTTAAAGAGCATATAAATCGGCTGGAAGTAGAGACTTCATTGCAGTTTACTAAAATAGGGGAAGCTATATTTTCCATCACAAAAAACATCAAGATTTGTGGTTATTTAAAAGACGCTCAATCTTTAAAAGCACTGGAAGGAGCGACGGTTTTAGGAGAAGTGGAAAGCACCATAAGTGCCAGTAATGGCTTTTTTGAGATTGCAGTAAGCTCCCTAGAGGAAGAAATTACAATCAGTTTTCTAGGTTTCAAAACCATTCAGGAAAAGGCTTTATTATTTGATTCAGACAATTGTTCGAATGTAGAGATGTACCAGCAAGAAATGCAAATCTCTTCTATCGTTGTAGAAGGTTATATCGTGCGTGGAATTGATAAAAACAGAGATGGCACGACAACTATAGATTTTTCAAAGTTTACATCGCTTCCTGGTCTTATCGAGACAGATGTGTTACAAACCGTAAAAGCACTTCCAGGAGTTCAAAGTGTTGATGAAACCGTGTCTAACATCAATATAAGAGGTGGTTCTCATGATCAAAACCTGATCCTTTGGGATGGTATAAAAATGTATCAATCGGGTCACTTCTTTGGATTGATTTCAAGCTTTAATCCACAAATCACCAAAACCGCAACCGTAATTACGAACGGGACAGATGTCTCTTATACAGACGGCGTTTCAGGTACCATACAGATGAATACGCACGACCGCATACAAAAGGAGTTTGATGGAAGTGTAGGGCTTAATTTTATTAGTGCTGATGTTTTTGCAGATCTTCCCATTGGTCAAAATTCATCGTTACAAGTAGCGGCTCGCAGGTCTGTGGATGACGTGGTGCGGACGCCTACTTATGACACCTATTTTGAAAGAGTTACACAGCAAACCGAGATTGATTCTAATATCGAGAGTGTTTTAAATTCAAATCAGAATTTCAGCTTTTATGACACTTCTTTAAGATGGTTATACCATCCATCAGAGAACGATCGCTTGCGATTTAACTTTATCCTTATCAATAACGATTTGTCTTTTGATGAAACCTCCACAGCCAATAAAACTCTGGAGAGTAGAAAAAGTAGCCTTTCCCAATATAGCATTGCCGCTGGATTAAGCTATGAACGGGAATGGAACGATCAGTTTTCAACCCATTTCAACGCATACAATACAGATTACAAATTGCAAGCTGTAAATGCCAATATTCTAGAAGAACAACTTTTTGCACAAGAAAATAGTGTTTCAGAAACTGGAGTTAGTCTGAAGGGAACTTACAAATGGGAATACCTATCGCTGGATGTAGGATATCAATTTGTGGAGTCCGAGGTTGTGAATCAGAATGATGTAGATGTACCGCGATTTTTAAGAAGAGATTCAGAAATTTTAAGGGAACATGCAATTTTCACCCAAATGCAATTTCAAAACAAGGATAGGAGCATCTTTTTGCGTCCAGGAGTACGATTCAATTATATAAATAAATTTGATATTTTCCTGATCGAGCCTAGAGTAAGCCTTAGTAAAAAACTGGGAACAGATTTTCAAATAGAAATGTTGGGAGAATTGAAACATCAAAACACTTCACAAATAATCAATTTTCAAAATGATTTTCTAGGAGTGGAAAAAAGAAGATGGCAACTGGCAGATAATGAGAATATCCCTATTTTAAGAAGTAAACAAGCTTCCTTAGGATTACAATATGAGGATAACGGCTGGCTAGTGGACGCCACTGGCTATTATAAAGAGGTCGATGGTATCACTTCACAAAGTCAAAGCTTTACCACAAAGTACGAGTTTGAGAAGGCTACGGGAAGCTATAATATCGTGGGCGTTGATGTTTTATTGCGCAAACAAGTTCAAAAAATCAGCAGCTGGATCAGTTATTCATATATGGTAAATGAGTACACCTTTGAGGAGTTTGAAGAGAATCAATTCCCCAGTAATTTTGACACCACACATTCCGTCACATTAGGAACAACCTATTCAAATGACGTTGTGAATATCTCTACAGGATTAAATTATAGAACCGGTAAGCCTACCTCAGTACCGCTACTAGGGAATGAAATAGAACGCGGAGAGGTGAATTTTGATACGGTAAACGATAGTAGAGTAGAAGACTATATAAGAGCAGATATATCTGCTTTGTACAAATTAAAACTATCACGTGGACTACGTTCTGAGCTAGGAGCGTCGATCTGGAATGTTTTTAATACAGACAACGTCATCAATAATTTCTATCGAATAAATGCGGAGAACACAGTGGATAAGTTCAGCAGAAGTGCGCTAGGCTTAACCACAAACTTTATGGTTAGGTTGAAGTTTTAAGGAGGAGTGGTTTTCTGATAGCTCAGTATTATTGCTTTTATCTTTAATAAAAATCTAAGAAAGCCTATACTAATTGTTGTTATTCAGGAGAGTACGTCTATCTAATCCCTTACTTTATAACCTTATATAAGCCTAAACCTATTAAGGTGCTGGAGACCTTGTCGAGATATCGCTTTCGCGAAAGCGGAATGACATTCTTGACCTGAAAAAAACCAAACCCATTTCAATTGAAAATCTTTTAGGAACTCAGTCTGGACATTAGCTCCTTTACATATGAAGATCGTAAGTCGTAGTTAAATTCTGCCTTTTGCTTTGGGCGATGCAAGTAGATAGCATAGCTTTGAATAAAGCAAAGTAAAACTAAGTTAAGAATAAGTATTGAAAGGATCTGGGAAATGGGATATTGAGGTTGATTCGCGCCAGCGTGTGTTTCAGCATAAAATACCAGAAATTCTAAAGTATAAGGACTTACTGATACTCCTAGTGCGTCGTGATATTGTCATCAATTATAAGCAGACTATTTTAGGTCCACTTTGGTTGATTATAAAGCCGCTTATTACATCGGCAATTTATGTAGTTGTTTTCAACAGGCTTGCTAAGTTATCCACGGATAACATTCCCCCTATACTTTTTCAAATGGCCGGTGTGGTTTTATGGTCTTTTATCGCTGAAACTATTAAGATTAATTCCGATTGTTTTAAATTAAACGCAGATATTTTTAGCAAAGTCTATTTTCCTAGGGCTGTAGTACCTCTTGCAAATACTTTAAATACGTTTTTTCAATTTGGGATTCAATTCGTATTGTTTCTAGGCTTTATCTTATTCTACTATGTAAAAGGTTATCAGTTTGGTTGGGATTTAACTTTACTTTTGTTTCCAGTTTTGATTTTAATCTGTGCCATGTTTTCCTTAGGAATAGGGATGATAGTGAGTAGCTTTACTTATAAGTATCGAGACTTACAACTGTTACTTACGTTTGCGGTGCAGCTCGCCATGTATGCGACACCGGTAATTTATCCCCTTTCAACAGCGCCACCATCGTTGAGATGGGTTCTATTGATGAATCCCATGACAGCAGTATTAGAGGCTTTTCGTAATATATTTTTGAACTCGGGCTTTCTCAGTTATCAAAACCTTCTTATTAGCGCGATAGTATCTTTTCTTTTGTTTATTACCGGGTTATTTATTTTCAATAGAACGGAGAAAAACTTTATGGATACGGTATGAGTGAAGTTGCAATTCTTGTAAAAAATATAGGTAAGCAGTATCGCTTGGGAAATGTAGGTACTGGAACGCTTTCACATGATCTTAATAGATGGTGGAACGTCATTCGCGGTAAGGAAGATCCTTATCTCAAGATTGGTGAAACCAATCTAAGAGATGAAAAAGGAGATAGTACTTACGTATGGGCACTTAAAGACATCAGTTTTCAAGTTGAAAAAGGTGAGGTTCTTGGAATAATAGGTGGAAATGGAGCAGGGAAATCAACGTTACTTAAGATTTTATCCCAAGTTACTGGGCCCAGTTTAGGCCATTTTAAGGCAAGCGGTAGAATAGCGAGTCTATTGGAGGTGGGAACTGGTTTCCATGGGGAGCTAAGTGGCCGTGAGAATATTTATCTCAACGGTACTATTCTGGGCATGACTAAGGCGGAGATCAATCTCAAGATAGATGAAATAGTTTCATTTTCAGGGGTTGAACGCTATTTGGACACTCCTGTTAAAAGGTATTCTTCTGGAATGAAAGTGCGCTTAGCGTTTGCTGTGGCTGCACATCTAGAGCCCGATATACTTATTGTAGATGAGGTTTTAGCCGTGGGCGATATTGCCTTCCAGCAAAAAGCAATCGGTAAGATTCAACAGGTCAGTAGAGACAGCAAACGCACTGTGCTTTTTGTTAGTCACGATATGGAATCAATCTCCAGACTATGTTCTAGAACCATTATATTAAAGGATGGCACTATTTCATTTATAGGGGAAACACAAACTGCCATAGATGAATATTCTCGCCAGATGACTGAAAAGTCAAAAGCGATCAATATCGAGCATCGTAATGATAGGAAGGGTTTAGGGCAATTGCGTTTTAAAAAATTGGAGTTGCAAGATCTTGAAGGTAATCTGCTTAGGTTAGGAAGGGTTGGGAAGCCTTTGGTCTTCTCTATGACTATTGATTCTCTTTTAAAAGAAGAAATGGAAGTGTCCATAGGAGTTGGCATAAAGAATAAAAGTGGAGAGCAGATAACGCTACTATCCAGTTGGACCAAGGGAGAAATACTGAAAATAAAGGATGATCAGAAAGTTTATTTCAAAATAAAATCGCTGGCACTTCCTGAAGGAGATTACCAAGTAGATTTATTTATGGAAAATGGTACGATGGGTAATGATATTCAAGACCACTTGGAAAATGCATTTACCTTGAAGGTACAAGGAAAGGACTATTACAATTCAGGACAGGTGTCTAAACATTTCAAATATCAATTTTACGTAGATTTTAAACAGGAAGTAAGATAATGTGTGGTGTAAGCGGAATATGGAACCGTAGAGGTCCACATTTAAATAAGCAACAAATTGAGCTATTTACGGATAGTATTGCTCATCGTGGTCCAGATGGTTCTGGGTATTATTTCAACGAAGTCAAAGGTGTAGCTTTAGGTCATAGGCGTTTATCAATACTGGACGAAAGCAATGCTGGCAAACAACCGATGTCCATCGACAATAATTTATGGATTACCTATAACGGAGAAATATTTAATTTTATAGAGCTTAGAAAGGAACTCGAGCAGTTAGGATTTCGATTTAAGAGCGAGACAGATACTGAGGTGTTTCTTACAGCCTACAAAGCATGGGGACTAGATTGTTTTAGCAAGTTCAATGGGATGTGGGCAGCTGGAATTTATGATCAGTCCAAGCAAGAATTGCTTTTGGTTCGTGATCGATATGGAATTAAACCGCTTTATTATCTCAATTCAAAGAATAATCTTTTTGCTTTCAGTTCAGAAACGATTGCGTTTAAATCATTAGAAGGTTTTGAGCGTAGTTTCAATCAAAATAACCTCAATCTAGTATTTCAAGATGCTAAATGTTTAGAAGGTAGGGGTGAAACTATTTTTGAACACTTAAGACAAGTCAAGCCAGGGCATTTTTTAAAAGTTACCCAGTCTGACCTGATTGAAAATAGATGGTGGTACCCTGAATCGCAGAGCCCCAAAGTACCAGGAACCTACGAAGAACAGGTTGAATATTTTAAAGAGATTTTTGAAGATGCCTGCGCTCTTCGATTGCGTAGCGATGTGCCTCTAGCATCAGCACTAAGCGGCGGTCTGGATTCATCTTCCGTATATGCAACGTTGCATAAAATTAATAGGCACCACTCTTTTGAGCGTAGACCCAGCAATTGGCAGAATGCCTACACGTTGATTTTTCCAGGCTCTGCTCAGGACGAGCAGTATTATGCAGAGAAAGTTGCCGCACATGTAGGTGGTAATCTTAAAACTATTGAAGTAGATTACAGCAGGGTAGATAACATCTTAAGCCAGACAAGGCTATTTGATAGTGTTTACGATAACCCGAACTTCATTTTAGTCTCATTATATGAAAAGATGCGGACTGATGGTATAAAAGTTTCATTGGACGGGCATGGAGTTGATGAACTGTTGTTCGGCTATCCAGAAATGCTTCGACAAGCCTCAAGATCGCTTGAAGGTACAAATAATGACTTACAGAAACAATTGGATAAAATTGTTGATTCTATGCTCTTTCGCAACGGTCAAAAGAAGGCATTTACTAATTACCTTAGACAGCAGGTGAATAGGGTAAAAATCCTAACGAAAAATATTTTGTTCGAAAACCAAAGTTCGAAAAGTGATTCGTTTGTATTCCCTGATGCTGGGAAAAAAAATATTCGGGAGTTTGATTCGCTCAGTGATATAACGAATTATCACTTTTACGAGACGTCACTTCCTTCTATACTGAGAAATTTTGATCGTGCATCCATGCAAGCTGGTGTTGAAGTGCGCATGCCATTTATGGACTATAGAATAGTTGACTTTTTACATGCTATACCATTTGAAAGCAAGGTAAAATTTCCCTTTTCAAAAAGAATATTAAGAAGTGCCATGAAGGGTACATTACCCGAAGAAATCAGAGTAAGAAAGTCGAAAATAGGACTTGTCGCTCCCATGGATCATCTGTTGAATAATTACCTACAAGAATTTGCTATGGATATCATGAATTCTAAGGATTTCATTGAATCGCCATATTGGGACGGTAAATCAATACAAGAATACGCAACACACAAAACAGGCAAAAATTCCTGGACAATGCAGGATGGAATGCAAATTTGGCCTTACCTCAATGCCTATTTAATTAAATAGAAAACATATGGAAAATTTAAAGTTTGCAGTCGTAGGTTGTGGGAATATTGGCAAAAGACACGCTGCAGTAATTGATAAAGAAGAGCATGCTAATTTGGTTGCTATTTGTGACATAGACTCACAGAAAACCGCAGATCTTAATAAGGTTTATGGTGTAGAAGTTTATACAGATTTTCAAGAGATGTTATCTGAAGCAAAATTTGACATTCTATGTATTTGCACTCCTCATGGCTTGCACGCTCCAATGAGTATTCAAGCGGCTAGATCAAAAAAACACATTCTCGTGGAAAAGCCAATGGCACTTACCTCCAAGGCTGCTAAAGAGATGATAGAAGAAGCTGAAAAGAACAAAGTAAACCTTTGGGTGGTTAAACAAAATCGATATAACAAGCCTATACGACTTGTCAAACAGGTATTGGATCAGGAAAGACTCGGAAAAATATTCTTAGTACAAACTAACGTGCTTTGGAACCGCCATCAACGATATTATGAAGAATCCCCTTGGCGTGGTAGCAAACGAACTGAGGGAGGCGCATTGCACACTCAGGTAAGCCATTTTTTAGATTTGCTGATTTGGTGGTTTGGAGAGATAATCGAAGCCAAATCTTTATATGATACGCTTAACCATGATATTGAAATAGAGGATGCTGGCGTTGCGGCACTTCGTTTCGAGAATAACGCTTTAGGCTCGTTAAACTGGACAACTTGTGTTTACAATGCAAACTATGAGGGGAGCATAACAATCATAGGAGAATTAGGTACCATCAAAATAGGCGGACGTTATCTTAATAAAATTGACCATTGGGACGTTCAGGCCTATCCGCTCCCTGAAAATGAAGAATTCAACGACCAGCCAAATACCTATAGTCATTATAAAGGTACCAGTTCGAATCATGATAAGCTCATCAATGATCTAATAGGTCAGATTATAGAAGGTAGAAGAGGAGTGGTTGAAGGGCCAGAAGGTCTCAAATCTATCGAAGCTATAGAGAAAATTTACGGTAATGTTTAGATTCATCCCTTTTGATGAAAAAAAAACCTCTTGGTTTGATTCCCGAAAAATGCAACACCTTTACAATAGCTCTGCATGGTTGAATTGTATTCGTGATACTTATGACTTTGAAGTGCTTTTATTAGTTGATGAAGAGGATAAATATCACGCAGCTTTTTGCAAAATAGATGATGATTTTGGAAAACGTTTGATAAGTTTACCATTTTCAGACTATGTACCTTTTTTGAATACAGGAGTAGGTTATTTTGAAAAGCTCTTCAATTACTGTCAACAACAATATCCAGATTACCAAATCACATTGAAAACAGAGACCTCTCACGAGCTGAATCTACCTCAACAGTTGAGTAGAAAAGCCGTTTATCATAAAGTTAAATTACAAGAAACAGAATCGGTTTTTCATAAATCTTTTATACGTGGAGTAAAAAAAGCTCAAAAATCAGGGGTGTTAATCCGTATTAGGAATACTCCTGATGCATTAAAAGATTTTTATAAGCTTTACCACCGCTTGAGAATCAATAAGTTTAAGAGTATACCTCAGCCCTTTATTTTCTTCAAAGCTATCTATAATCAATTTATAATGAAAGGAGATGGCTTTATCCTGGAAGCAATTTCTTCGGATAAGGTTATTGCGAGTATGATTATTTTAGAGCATAAAAACACAGCCTATTATAAATTTGGCTGCTCACATGATGAATTTCTAGATTATAAGCCAAATAATTTGCTCTTTTTCGAATTAAGGAAAATTCTTTTCAATCGAAAATTCGAATATTTAGACTTAGGATTAAGCGGTTGTGGAGACTCCTATAAGGGTCTTAGGAGATGGAAAGATCATGTCGGAGGAATTATGCACCCAATATCTTACTGGCAGATGGGTTCCAAACTGCCACCTGATCGGGTTGAGAAAATTGCTGAAATGAAAATTGATATTCAAAAAAAAACTCAGCAAATTGTAGAAAATCGCCTAGGTCCATGGGAAACAAGTGAAAGGAGTAAAGAACTTTATAAGTATTTTGCATGAATTACGCTCTTGTAGGAAACAATGATGGGCCTTTGAGGCTTATTATAGCCCTTAAGAAGGAAGGAGTTAAACTTCCCGATTTTGTTGGTTTGCAAAAAAAACCTCATGAAACGCTATTAGTTAAATACCTTCAAGAGACTGTCAATATTGATTTTAACACTGGTTTTAAAGAGGATGGTCTTATTGAGCTCTTAAAGAATCACCAGATCGATGTACTCATCAATTGCTTTTGCAATTTCAAGTTCAATATTTTACTGAAATTATATTCCTGCTTTAATATTCACCCTAGTTACCTCCCTATGTACCGAGGTAGGCATCCTATGCATTGGGCTCTGATATTAGGTGAAAAGGAGCATGGTATTACCTTACATAAAATGACTTCAGATTTTGATGCAGGAGCGATTTACTGGCAAGAGCAAATTGAATTAAATAAAAATATGTCTGTTGCAGAGCTTAGGGAAGGTCTGATGCTTAAGCTGGAAGAGGGGTTTCCAGTAATTATGTCCTGCTTTTTCAAAAATGAGGAAGTAGTTACAAAGTCAAATGAATCTATAGAAGGTAGCTATTTACCTCGTCGTTTTCCTAAAGATAACTTGCTGTCTGAATGGGAAAATAGTGATTGGATTTACCGCAAGGTAAAGGCTCTGCGATCTGAATCCAGCCCAGCATACATAAAGACAACAGAGTTAGAATATATACCTGTGCGAGACGTCTTAATTATTAATGATCCAATTATAAAACTAAAAGAAAATCGCAAACCTACCATTATCAAAGTTTTAAACAATAAGATCTTAATTCAAATGCCAGATGAAGTAATTTTACAAATGACAACAGAATTAGGTATTAGTGGAAAGTTAAATAAAACAAGTGTTGTCTTATGAATAGGAACATTCCATTAATGGACTTGAAGGTTCAATATGAATCGCTAAAAAAAGGTATAGATAAAGTTATTGAAGAAACTCTGATAAATGCTGCCTTCATTGGAGGATCGGCGGTTCAAAACTTTGAAAAGGAGTTTGCTGATTACTTAGGTTCAGGTATAGTCACTTCCTGCGGGAATGGTACTGATAGTTTAGAGATCATAATGACTGCACTGGAAATAGGTGCTGGAGACGAAGTGATAGTACCGGCAATGACTTGGATATCCACTAGTGAGGCTATAGTAACATGTGGTGCCAAGCCGATTTTTGCGGATGTCCTTCTGAATAACTCATGTTTAGATGTAGCAGATGTAGAACGAAAAATCACGTCTAACACAAAGGCGGTAATTGCCGTTCATCTTCATGGAAATATGGTGGATATGCCAGCTTTGATGAACCTGTGTAATAAGCACAATATTAAAGTGATTGAAGATTGTGCGCAGGCTCATGGATCTAGTCTAGAAGGGAAAAAAGTAGGTACTTGGGGTATTGCTGGAAGTTTTAGTTTTTTCCCTAGTAAGAACTTAGGCTGCTATGGAGATGGAGGTGCTATTTACACTGAAAATAAAAAATTATCGCAAAAGATACGATTAATTGCCCGACATGGGCAAAGTAGTAAGAATGAGCATCTAATCAACGGTCGTAACAGCCGCTTAGATAGTCTACAAGCACGAATACTATCGATTAAACTCCCTCATTTAGAAAAATGGATAGACCAAAAAAACAATCACGCAAAATATTATTGCCACAGCTTAAAAGACGTCAATGAATTAAAGCTACCACCACTTTCAGGTAATGAAATAAGATTGAGTTGGCATTTATTCGTAATTCGTTTAAAAGAAAGAGACGCATTAAGGAACCATTTAAAAGCCCATCACATAGAGACTGGCATCCATTATCCTACTGCATTACCGTTCCAGCCTTGCTATAAGTATTTAAATCATACTTCTAAGGATTTTCCAATAGCAGCAAAGCTTCAGGATGAAGTTTTGTCAATTCCTATGTATGCTGAACTTGAAAAATTTCAGCTGGATAAAATAGTAAATTGTATCAAATTATTTTATACTCAATGAAAAAGCTATTGAAGTTTGATATTATTCATCCTACAGAATATTTGATAGAGAAACAAAGTGAGTGGATCGATTTAGATTCATTGTCCCTAGATGAATATCGTAATAGACTCATAGCCCTCCGATCTAACTACTCAGATTATTATACCTACCATTTAAATGAAACAAAGGAATGGGAAGCGGAAGAATTTTTTTTACTGGATCCTGTTTTTCTTAATAAAACGGCCAAAGAGCTTTTGGGAATTAAGAGATATATTCTAAAAGCGAAAGGTATAGTGCTGGGTAAACTATTCAGAATAAATGACTATTATCAACAAAAAGTAATTCAAAAATATATCAATCATTTTGAACCAGATGTAATATTTGTACGTTCTCAACCCTTGCCTTCTGCATTTTGGTCTCAATTCAGGAATAGCTCATTATTAGTAGCAAGACTTTCAGCACGTTTACCTCGTCATTGGCATCCGAATGACTGGGATCTTATATATACAGATCAGCCAGATTTCAAAACATTCTTTGATCTTCATGGAACGAGGACAATTATGAATGATCAAGGTTTCGATACACGTATTATCAGGGAGCTTCTGAATCGAGATAAACAGTACGAATGTACATTTTTAGGTGGTTTAGGCACCCAAAACTTTTTAAAAAGGACTGAATTCATTAATGCAGTTTCTCAAAAAATTGACTTCAAATGGTGGGGTTATTGGTGGAAATACGGCAGCGATGGTCGTAATTTAATAGATTTTCCCAACTTAGCTCAAACTTATCAGGGAGCTTCTAGCGGTTTAGAAATGTATCAAATATTCAAAGACAGTAAAATTTGCCTAAATGATTATGTAGATACTGCAAATGGTATAGGCTTTAATCAGCGTATGTTTGAAGTCATGGGTGTAGGTGGGTTTTTGTTGACAAGATGGGCTCCTAATTTTGAGAAGGATTTTCCTAAGGGAATATTTGCAACTTACACGGATCGGACGGACTGCTTAGAAAAGATTAAGTATTACCTAAAAGAAAACGAAGAACGGGAATTGATAGCTTCCGCTGGCCAGCGATTTATAGCCGAAAATTATGATTATTCGCGTATTGCGAAAGATTTTAGTCAAGAGATCACCGAAGAACTTTTCAAGAAGAAGATCGATCTACAAAACTGCTAAAAATTATATGCTTTAAAGCTCCAATTTTAGCTTTCCCAGATGCATAAGGTGTTAGGAAATACATTAAGGTGTATTTTACAGAGGTTGAGATGTAAGTAAAGAATTTCATGGTTCCAAATGAATCAAATGCCAAGTTAAAATAACCTTTTCCAACAGTAAAGTATCTATACTTTAAATAATCTGGGAATTCCATTTCAAACAATTTATACTGATCGTAAAATAATTTTCGCTTTTCTAGGGTTTGAGTTTGAGGAGCAGAAAAACTCTCTTGATAAAAATTTCGAAGAGAAAAAATTTCAGGGAAATAGCGTATCCTACCATACCTGCTCGCTAATAACTGAATAGCATAATCAGCATGGTAAACTTTCCAGAACCAATCCGGGAACTCTCCTATTAGATGGTTTCTAAACAAGATTGAACTTGTTTGAATGAATCCTTTCTGAATAATATCTTTTTGTGTGAAGTCTAAATTCCCATTGCTCAGATGAGTCTGGGTTTCTGAAAACTTAACCTCCTTACCATCCTGATATTTGAAGATCGTATCACTAAAAACTAGTGCATACTCCTTATTCTTTTCAAGAAAATCAACTTGTTTCTGTAGTTTGTCGGTACTTATCCAAGAATCATCACCATCCAACATAGCAACGTACTTACCACGACAAGCATAAAGATTAGTAATGTTATTTACTCTTCCTGGAACACAATCGTAATCCCGTGGGTGCAGAATCAATTGAATTTTATCAGGGTGCTTTTCTTGGTACTCTCTCAAAATATCTTGCGTGCCATCTTTTGAGAAGTCATCACCTACGATTATTTCGTACCGGAAATCTACCGCTTGCGCAAGAACACTGTCCAAAGCCTGTCGAATAAATTTATTGTGGTTGTAGGTGATTATGGAAACACTGACTAAGGGTAGTTCCATAATTGGATTAGGTAAATTATTCACAATAGCCAAATTTTCTTGCATTAGACATTACCGGATTTTTTGATTCCGTTGAGGTATCCGTAGCGTCCTTCGAAGCCATTGCCTCATTGAATTTGGATGCTGGAATAACTCTAAAATCAAAAGACACCCGGGTTTTGTTAGTCATATTAGCTTTTGCACCATGGCTCAGGACAGCACCATGGAATTTCAAATATTCCCCAAGATCAAGATCAACACAGGCATAATCAGATTTTCCCTGGGTTTTTTCTATCCAGATAGAATTGGTACCGAAAGCATTTGTTTGTGGCACCCAGTAATTAATTTCGCTTTCATCGTGACCATAATCACTATCCTTGTGAAACCGAGCTACTCCTTCAATATCTCTAAACAAGATGCGATGAGAGGGTTTTCGTTGATAATAGATTGGTTCTTGAAATTGTGGTCGTATAACTTCGCTTATAAAACGTGTATACAGTTGATAAAACGCCTCGCCTTCTATCCCCTCTAGCGCTTCATATAGTTTAATAAAAATGGGTGCGCTTTCCATATTTTTATAGAAAGAATCCGTTTTGTTGAAATCTTCCTCATTAGATTTCAGCGTATCCAACTCACCCTTATCTATGAATTTAGCAATTAATTGGTGGAAAGGGAATTCCTTAGTGTCAAAGGACATAGTTTGCTTTTGCATGCTTATGTATTTAATTCTTCCAAATGGCGTAGCCTATTCCTGATGCACCAAAACCATTCCCGTTATAAAAGAGATAACGTTTGCCATTACAATCACAAATATTTGGATAGGTCTGCATCGTACTGTCCCAGCCAGCAGGGCTATAGGAAATACCCGCGGCTTTATCGTTGCGTTTCCAGTCGATAGCATTAAAAGATTCTGCATAGCCTATGCGGTAAGCATCCTTGCCATCTCTAAAATCTTGGCTACCTCTATATGCAAACCACATCTTATAAATGCCATTTTCTTTTAAAACAGTTGCACGGGCATTTGCTTCTTCCCTTTGTAATGGGTTTATACAAGTCTTATTTTCACGTATCCAGTCTATTCCATTACGAGAATGCGCGTATTTTATAACATAAAGGGGTTCCACGTTTTCTTTGACTGTCAAAAATCCGGTACTGCTCGCATACCACATGTGCCATACGTCGTCACTTTCGCGCATCACCCACGGTGATGCAGTAAAGAACGGCTCATCTCGATTACGATCTAATAGAGCTCCTTTAAACATTTTTTTAAAAGTTACACCCCCATCTTTGCTTACGGCAAGGCCTATCGCGTTGCGATATGCCACTGAAACACTAGGGTTCCATCCTACATAGTAAAGGTAAATCAGTTCTCCACAACGCACGACACAGCAAGGCATGTTGCCCCCATCGTCAAAGGTGCCTAGTTCTCCTAAGGACATTATAGGATTTTTATGAACATATAAAATTTTACTAGGGTCATCTGCACTCACATCAAAAAATGTAGGAATACTTTGGCCTTTATCATTTCTGGGAGCATAGTAGATACGTATGCGATTTTCGTCGAGCACGAATGCTGTAGGAACACAAGCATGACTTTTTACCCATGGAATATCGTGACCATCAACCTTGAATATATTTCCTTGTTTAATCCATTCCATTAACCTTTACTTTTATGTGATAGACTATCTAGATCCATACTTTCTTTGTGATATTTGAAAGGCTTTGGACCCAAGTATATCGCAAAAGCCTCCGTATCCTTAATTATATTTGCTCCCATTCCCACTAAAGTAGCTTCAGCAATAACGGTCTCATCTCGTATAGTAGAATTCACTCCAAAAAAACAATGATCAGCTATAACACAAGCTCCACTTATAACGACATGACTTGTGATAAACACGTGATTTCCTATAACAGTATGATGTCCTATGTGATTACCGCTCCAAAGAATACAATTATCCCCAATTGTAGTAAAAGGTTGAATAGTGTTGTCCTCAAAAACGAAACAATTTTCTCCTATTTTTAAATCTGGCCAGGTAGTCGCCTTAGAGCTTACATAGCTGACACAGGTATATCCTTTTTCTTTAGCTTCTTCAAATTTTCTCCTCCGTAAATGATTCATTTCCTTAAAGCTAATAGGTAAGAACATGAAAAAGTCTGAAGGGGGATATTTTTCAGCAATATCTTCAAAAGCTATTAATGGAAGTTCCTCAAACGTATCATTTTTCAAGTATTTTCTATCAACTGTGAAGGCTACTACTTCATGCGGACTATCGTGCTTAAAATAGAAATGGGCTAGGCTTGCTAGCTGGCTTTCGCCAAAAATTATAATTTTCTTAGCTTTCATTCTTTAATTTTTCAATGATCAAATAGGAGTCTAAGTGCATTAGGATTTTTTCAGGAGTCATCCACATCAATGCATCTATAACGGACAAATGTTTTTCAAAAGAACTTGTGCCCTGATCGTATTCTTGAAGTTTAGGCTTTATAAACAATAACTCTACTCCCTTCTCTCTGAATTTTTCATCATCATACAAGTCCATTCCATTAAATGGATTAATGTAGGTGGATGCATTCAGTAAGGAACATATGTCCAATATTTTATCTTCACCATTTCCTGAACGGTTATAGTTCAAACTAGATGAATCTATAAAATTTCGTTCTAGATTCAAATAGTTACAAATGGATAAGATCGAATTTTTAGCCAATGAAGCTATATCTGTGAATTCCCTATTTAAAAGATTTTCTACCATAACATAGACGGGCTCAAATTGAGAAGCTTTCTTATAATTAAGCTCAAGAGATTTCAGAAACTTCGCTTTCCAAATACCGTACATATCTTTATGCACAAATGTCTCTGTGATCAAATCCTCTCGAGATCCTTTTTCTAAAGGAATGGTAAAACTATGTGCCCTTTCATTGATCAAAATGCTATTACGGTTTATAAAACCACGTCGAATGAACTGTACGTCATCAAAAAAAATAAACGTATCGACGGACTTAATAAGCTGGAAATATCCTAAATAAGGATAAGTGTAGGGCTGCATTATCGCTATGCGTGACACAATACGTATTTTTTTACCACAGATATCACGGTATCTACACTTTCTAACTCTAGATCATGATATAATGGCAGGCAAAGCATTCTTTTAGAAACAGACTCAGCTCTAGGGCAAGAATTTGGATTCAAATAAGGTAATGTGTTTAAAGCTGGATAAAAATACCGTCTGGGATATATGTTTTGTTGATTCAATTCCTCTACTACCTTTAAGAGTTCATCTTCTGAAGAGAACAATACTGGGGCATAGGCATAATTGTATTTGAAATCTCGATAGCTAGAAGGGTCTAGCATGAACAAATCAGTATGTGAAAAAGCTTTTAAATAACGGTCAAAAATATTCTTTCTGCCGAGAACTACATTGTGAAAACCCTCTAAATTCAGTAAGCCAACTCCCGCGTGTAATTCTGAGTTTTTACCATTGGTACCTACTTGTGAGTAGTCATCAAACTTATGTCCATGGGTGGTGGATAATTTAATCTTCTCTGCGAGATCTTTATGATGAGAAACAACACCGCCACCTTCTATAGTATGAAAGACTTTAGTAGCGTGAAAACTCAAAGTTGCCAGATCACCATAACCAGCCAGTGCTTTACCACGGTATTCACAGCCAAAAGTGTGGGAAGCGTCATAAATTAATTTCAACCCCTTCAGATCAGCATATGACGCGAGAGCATCTACATCACATGGGTACCCATAAACATGAACTGCTAATATTCCCGTGGTGTCGGGAGCTATCATATTATCTAACTTTTTAGGATCAATTGAAAACCCACTCTCTTCAATATCCACAAAAATGGGAGTGCACTTTTGCCACAGTATACTATTTGCAGTAGCTACATAAGTGAATGGTGTTGTTAGTATACTTCCCGTAAGGTTTAAACTATCTATGGCAATTTGTAAGGCAATGGTCCCGTTAGACATCCAGGCTAGGTGAGATTCGCCCAGATATTGAGCTAATCGTTGCTCTAATTCTATTGCTAGCGGGCCATTATTGGTTACGTAATTACGATTCCAAACTTTACGAAGCAATTCTGTATACTTCTGTAAATCGGGTAAATAAGTTTTGGTAACGTGAACTTTTGGAATCAATAGATGTAATATTGTACTGGCCACAGAATTAATGAAGCCAGAATTTACACACAAATATCAATAATTACTGGACGTTTTATAGCTTTCTGCAAAAAAATTAACGATAATTAAGTAGTTTCATAATTAACTTCAATTCATTGTTTGCACTCAACTGCTCTCTGCCTAATCAGTAAAAGTCAATATATTTATGGTATGGGAACAGATGTTATTTCCTTTCAAAAATTCTTTTGGGAAGTATCTTTGATAAACTAATAAATTTTCAAACTTCATCATACGACATGGTAATCGTCAACCATCATCTATAACTAAATTTATATTATCCGTTTTCTTTACCTTTTCAATTGTATACCTATAACTAGGTTCATTTGAACGACAGTTGCACAACTATCTTTAGTTTTAAGGCCTAATAAATTGAATTTTAAAATGACTTAAATCTTTGCCAAGAGTGATTTGGGAAGTTACGTAATACGGATAGTTAGGTTCTATTGATTACATCTTTTATATAGATGCAAGAAAACCTGTACTAATTGGTGATGTCTAAAGGGTTGGTTTATCTATTTCCTAACTTAATACCCTCAGATTAGCTTAAAGCTTTTAAGGTGCTGGAGACTTTGTCGAGATATCGCTTTCGCGAAAGCGAAATAGGTCAAGTATTATTTTAGGTTACAGTAGGGGAGTAAGCAATTGGTTTGGGTTAACGACCGACATGTCCGTCATCATAAAATTTTCAAAGTATGGCTTTTAGCTTTCCAAGTTCTAGAATTGGTACTGAACTATACGGCTAAACGCACCTCTGTTTTTAATAATAATCTGCTGATGCGTAATATGAATTCGTTAGGGTTAAATGGTTTTGCTACAAAATCATCAGCTCCTAATTGAAATGCTTTAGTGACGGTTCTTTCTTCTTCTCCTAATCCAGACAATACAATTACAGGAACTTGTGGAAGATGATCCTTGCTATAAGTAATTACTTCAAGGCCTGATTTGAGTGGTAGAACTACATCTGTAACGACTAGATCTGGTTGTATTTCATCAATAAGGCGCATGGCTTCTAAGCCATTAACAGCATTTGAAACTTCATAACCTTCTTTTTTCAGAATAAAGTTTAAGATCTTTAAAGTGAGCAAATTATCTTCGATAACAAGTATTTTTGTAGGGGCAGTCATGAGCAGAGTATTAACATTAGTTCAATTGTAAAGAACGGACTTACGAACTTTTACAATATGACACTAAAAATACTTAAATAATCTGTGAAGTGTATGATATCTGATTAAAAACGCCTTTTAAAAGTGTGTTTGTTCGATAAACGGTAAATTTTTAAGAAAAGTATGCCGTATAGGTTATATATTTTACAATCTATAGTACAACATAAAAAAGCCGTTCAATTCAGTTTGCCAATCTCCTTCCCGGTATTCTTGACGATTATTTACTACTTGGATTCCTGCGTTAAGATTTGTTCCAAGCTGGTGGTAATACCCCAATCCTACTCGATAAGAATCGAGTTGAACCCGTTGATCTAAATCACCAGAAAGAACGCTCTCGTCTGGTGTAGTTCCATAACCAATTATCCCATTGATGTAATCAAAACGAGTTTTGTAATAATATCTTGTGGTCAATGTTAGTGCTGGGTATATAGATTCTTCTTGCTGCTGTAAGAAGGATGTCAAATGGAACCAATAGGGGCCTGCATATTTGCCTACTCCTATAATTGCTGCTGGTATATTAGTTTGAGCCACATAGGTATACCTTATGCCTAAGTCTACCTGCCAACCTTTATTCAAATTTTGAAAATATGTGGCCCCCAGACGCCATTTAGGAAAAACGAGATCATCTGAGTATCCTACCGATACATTTGCATAACTACGTTCACTCGTGAAGAAGTAAGATTCACCTTCCAGTTGAATTCCATCCAGTAGTACAGCTCCATTAGATCTTCTCTGGGTATAATTTACCCTTCCTAACAGAGAACCCCACTTGCGTTCTCTTATATATTGCACTGTTCCTAAGTGCCATGGACCTATGCCGTCTCGATCAAAAGATGTAAGGCTGTATTGAATACCTAATCTATCGCTGTTGAATCTGGAATCTAGCCAAAATATGCGTTGTCTGAGATCAGGGTCTTGTGGATATAATGCGGTAAGTTCATTTAAATATTCCCGTTCCTTTTCTGTTTTATTTTCTAATTGTAGAAGTGACAGTTTTTTAAGCCTAAAACTTTTGTTTTCTGGGTGTGCATCAATCGCTTTTGTGATGACCTGTGAAGCGGCTTCATAATTCTTTGTCTCTAGTTCTAAGTTGATGAGGTATGAGAATGCTTCTTGATAGGCGTTGTTTTTCTCTATCACTCGCTTAAAGTAAGTTCTTGCACTGTCTGGTTGCTTGGTGAGTTGGTAGGTTCTGCCTATCACTACTTGAAAATCCAGATAATCAGGGCTAACTTTCATTCCCAACCGGGCTTGCTGAAGCGCAGTATCGTATTCTTTTTTATTTAAAGATTCGTATGCTTTGGTGAGTAAGCTGTCTGTGTTGATTTTCTGAGCATGCGCCATGTGAATTCCAAAAGCTCCTATGACAAATAGAATTAAAAACTTTTGTTGGTAGAGTTTGAGGGAATAATTCACATTCATAAATTTAATTTTACACTTGAGATTTGGAGTAACCTTTTCTCACCATTACTCCCCATTTTGATTCTTTTTTGGTAAAAAACTGCCAATACCCTTTTAATGCAGAGTAAACAATTATGGGGTGATAAAAAAATGGTTCGATGAGCGACATTACTATCAGTGTCAACACTTCTTTAATGTTGGCATAACTTTTATAGAGCAACTCATCTAGTAATATGGATATAATAGTAATGTTTATGTAGAAAAGATAAACAAAGAGAAGAGGCCATATTAAAAAATTTAAACTGATGGTTTCAAAATAAAAATATGATATGGAAAGGGTTAATAAAATAAGCAGTGTACCAAAGGCTTCTATGATAGGTCCTAAAAATTCAAAAAGAAAAAAATAAGGTAGAGAGAACCAGGCAGTACTCCCGTACTTAGGGTTAAAGAACATTTTTTTGTGAAGCATTAATGTTTGAATTAGGCCTCTTGCCCATCGCACTCTTTGCCGAATCAGAATATTTAAGTTAGGAGGTACTTCAGTCCAACATAAAGACTCTGGAATGTATTTTATTTTGAACTTCACATTTCTATCATACATTTCCTTTCTCATTCTTATGATCAGGTCCATGTCCTCGCCTAACGAGTTGTGGGTGTACCCCCCAGAGCTAATAGCAACTTCCTTATCAAACATTCCTAACCCGCCTGATACTAGAATTAAACTGTTTATTTGGCTCCAGGCCATTCTCCCAAAAACAAATGCACGTACATATTCCAGTTCTTGAAACATAGGATACCAACTCGTTGGAAAGTGCACTTTTTCTAAAAACCCCTCATTTACCTCACAAGAGTTAGAACTTCTAATGGCTGCTCCTGTTGCTATTACCTTAACTTCACTTTCAATAAAGGGTTTTACAAGTTTGAGAATCGTATCAGGTTTTAAAATACAATCCACGTCAGTGCATAAAAACAGAGGATATTGCGAGGAATTGATACCTGCGTTAGAGGCATCTGCTTTTGATTTTCTATTCTCTTTGTCAACTACTAAAAGTTTTGAATAAACTGGATTTTTAGATTTGTAATGTCCTTTGACTGGTGCGGTATGTATTCTTTCTTGATAAAAAAAAGGCACCTTTATAAGTTCGAACTCTTGAATTAATTTTTCTAATGTACTGTCTGAACTACCATCATTAACAATCACCACCTCGTATTTAGGATAAGAGAGGGATAACAGACATTTGACATTGTAAACAATTGTTTCCCCTTCATTAAAAGCAGGTGCTACTATGGATACTCCGATAGCATTGTTTGATTTAAGTAAAACATCTTCATTGATATAATGCTTCATCAAGACATACCTCCTGATGGCATAATAGGATAACAGGGCAAACACTAAATAAGATATAATATAGAATGCAGAGTAACTGACTATTAACCATTCATACACCTTTTGCAAGTATAAAAGTAAGTCGTATAGATGTCTCATATAATAGCAGAGTTCAAATGGAGCTTCATCTTATCTATTTCTAAATCAGACTTAAAGGATTGCTCATAGCTACTTTGATCAACTGATTTTAGGCACTTCAAAAGTTCCATCTTAATATCTTTATCGATTGCTTTCATAAGAAGACAAGATTTGACAAATAAAACAGTAGACTCACTACCTATGACAGCAAGCGACTGCAATATTCTAATCTTTAATTCTTTATCTTCTTTATGAAACTGCCCGTGCAATATTTGTTCAGATTCAATTAAAAATAACTCCTTGACAGCTAGTACAACATCTTCTCTAATTCTAGGATTGGGATGATCTATTAAGGAAAGGATTTTGTCTTGAGCGCCAGTGTAATTATGAAACATCATGACTTTCAAACCTAGCATTACAATAGATTCATTTTTTGCATCTAGCCAAAGGTCGATATTTCCAGGCAGCGGCTCCTTTTTCATAAAAAAAACATCAATCACTTTATATTCATTGACATTAGAAATAGGATAGGGGTAAGATAATAGAAAATCAAACGATTCCTTTGTCAAATACAGATTAGCGATAAAAGCATTGGATCTTAAAATAGGCTGTTTTGAATGAACATACGGTTCAATATACTTTTGGCCATCTTGATAATTTAGCATTTGGAAATGATATATTCCAGTGCATTTAGTTCTCCAAAACCAACTTTTAATAAGCTTCAGGCTATATAGGTGAAGATCAAATGCTACATAGATATCTGTCACTTGATGAACCAAATCACCCTTCAGATTTTGGCTCAAATTGATGATAGAAGACAGCACTATTTTTCGGAACCACTTTTTATGATAAGGGAATTTAGCTTTGAATTTCAAGACCTCTTTATCTAATTCTGCTCCTTGGTAACCCATAAAGGTAACCTCTGTCAAGAAATCTGAAATTTCTGGTAGAAAAATTTGTTTTTTACGAGAGATGTAGACGTACCTAAGTCTGTAATAGACAAGCGCTAGAGTGATAAGCGCCAGTAATACTAGAAGCATAGGTATGGTGTAAATCCTTAGTAATCCCTCAAGAAAACTTTTCGTCATGGCATGAAAATAACTTATTTTGAGTTGTAATTAATCAAACCTGATAGGAGTCTTTTAAATTATCAGATTTTTCTTAAAATTCATACGTAAAAAGGGCTGCAACGTATTTTTTTCACATAAATAAGCAAGTCTTGTCATATTTAGGTTGATTGTAAATCGATCTTTTTTCCAATTCAAAGTTCATAGTTTCTATTTAGCGAAATTATAGATTTGTGACTCTTAAACTTGTTTTTTAGATGAAGTCAGAAATCAGATCTACACTTTTAATAAATTAGGATCAAAAAAAAACTTTTAGAGTCAGAAATTGTAATGTGTTCGCTTTCGCGAAAGCGAAATTCATGTTCGACAAGATCAACTTTAATCGGTTTAACTGTTTTGTTAAAAATACGACAAATTACAAAACTGAAAAAAAACCCTTGTTTTGATTAACACATGTTAATTTATCATTTTCACCCCTCTCTTTTAATCGGTTAATTAACTATGCAAACGAAAGTATTTGTGCGCGTAATTCTAAAAGTTATTTTTGTACAGTATTGGCGATAAGCCAAACCGCAATGTTACTAAAGTTAGGGGGTTAGTTTCAGCTGCATATTTTTACTGCTAGTAGGTGTACTCTCTTTTTAGTGCTATTGAATCATTTAATCAATTAGTCAATGAGCAACTCTACTATTGTAAAAAAATCTTCTTTACAGTTTTTACTCGTATTTATTTTTGGGCTTACATCTTTGTCGATGATTGGTCAATCGCGCTCTTGTTTACGCGAGAACTGTTTTGATGTGGTGTCTTTTGATGCAGAGCCTGTAATTGATAATGGGGGTGCGCCATTAGCGGTTGGAACACGATATCGTTTTGCTAATGCGGCTGGAGCTATTAATTCAAATCCTGCCATCGATGTATTGGTAACGATCGTGGAGCTTAATAATACCTCTCTACTCGATATTGATGTTTCTGCAGATGGTTTGCCTCGTGCATTCCAGCCTAGAATTTCAGCCACCACAACAGGAGAGATTAGCGCTTTGTTCCGCATCCAGTTGGTAAATGCGGGAACCAATACCTTAAGTAATAGTGTTTGTTTCTATGCGAGCCCTTTTGATATTGATGGTGGGCCAAACATTCAGGAGTTTGCAGAATTGTCTTTGACTGATGCTTACACACGATCTGCGAACACACAAATTGAAATTACGAGAAATTCGAATGTTATTCGTGGTAGGAACATTAATAATCAATCTGCTCCCGTAGAGCCTATTGATACATCTCCATTTTACACCTTTAGTAATTACTATGAGAACAGAAATACTTTCACCTTTCGTATAGGGAAAGTAGGTACGGGAACGCAAAATAATAGGTTCTATGCATTGGTATTAGAGCGTGCTGCATTCCAGAACCCAGTAACGGTCTTTGTCACACAACCTCTTTTATGTGGAACAGTAAGAAGAGATAATGGAGCGCCTATTTCAGGGGTCACCGTTCGACTTGAACGACCGAATGGTACGCTTATCACAACCACCACTACTGGGTCCGATGGTAAATATCAATTCAATGCCACTAGAAACCCAGATTTAGGATCAGAAACTTTTGTAATAAGAGAAGTGGACCCTGCAATTGACGTTCCGACTGGTTTTGCATTAGCTTCTGTGTCTGATGTTGATGGAGCAAATGATAACGTCATAACTGTTACGGTTAACGAGGCATCTATTGTAAATAACGATTTCGTTGATGGTCCAGATTTCGATCGAGATGGAGTGGCAGACTCTGTTGATTTAGATGATGATAATGATGGTATTACGGATGTTAATGAAGGTGGGGATACTGCTAACGATGATGGTGACGCATTCCCTAACCGTATTGATCGAGATGCGGATAATGACGGTTGTACTGATGTTATTGAAGGAGGATTTCAAGATCCTGATGGAGATGGACAAGTAGGTGGTCAACCAGTAACGGTCAATGCAAATGGTTTAGTGACAAGTGGAGGTGGGCAAACAGTGAATGCTGCTGGAAATAATTACAATGTTCCCCCTAGAGACGGTAATGGTAATGGAACTTTTGATTTCAGAGAAGTAGGTACAAATGTTGCGATTACCAGTCAGCCACAAAATGATACAGCATTTGCTCCAGGTAATAACTCGGCTCAGTTCTCTGTAACCGCGACTGGTTCAAGTCCAGTTTATCGCTGGCAGGTAAGCGTGAATGGTGGTGCTTTTACAAATTTAAGTAACGGTACTAATTATTCAGGAGTTTCGACAAATACATTGACAGTCAACAACCCGCCATCTAATTTCAATGGTAATCTTTATCGTGTAGTAGTTACAAGTTCCTCTTTACTTTGTACAAGTACTACAAGTAATTCTGCATTGTTAACTGTAGGTTCTTCCCTTGCTATTACTAAAGACGATAGGACTGGCGTTTACGATACTGCTGGCAATGAGATAATATATGACGTTGTTGTCACCAACACCGGGAACTCGACGTTGAATAACATCTCTTTATCAGATAATAATGGTACACTAAGTAGAACGTCAATCGCAACATTGGCAGCAGGAGAGTCTGTTTCTCTTACTTCAAGACACATTATAACTCAAGCTGAATTAAATTCTGGCAGAGTTTTGAATCAAATTACTGGTTCTGGAACAAATACTACGGGAGATACTATATCAGATCTTTCTGATGATCCTGGAAATAATACGAACGTAGATACTAATGGTAATGGCAATCCTGATGATGTTACCGTAACTCCATTAGTTGTTAGAAATTCTATCGCCCTTA